>JANXYT010000401.1 GCA_025355915.1 Holophagaceae bacterium | reverse complement strand
GAATGCCCTCTTCGGCAACCTGCAGAAACTCACGGCCCAGGGCATGGGCCTGTCCGACATCCTCATGACCTCGGCCGGCAGCGCAGGCGCCTCCGCGGGTAAGATGATCTCGCCCCAGAGCATCGTCATTGCCGCCGCCGCCGTGGGCCTGGCGGGCAAGGAAGGCCTCATCATGCGGCAGACGATCAAGTACACGATCCCCTACGTGATCCTGCTGGCCCTCATGACCTGGGGCTTCGCGTTCCTGTTCCCGGGCCTGGTGCCCTGATTTGAGATTTAAAGAGTAAAAGATCCACCACGAAAACACGAAGGCACGAAGGAAATCTTTCTTCCGCTTTTCTTTGTGTCTTCGTGTCTTCGTGGTGAGTCAGTTGATTTTTTGAGGTATGGAACCCATGCGCATCATCGTGGCTCCGGATTCTTTCAAGGGCAGCCTCTCGGCCCTCGGTGTGGCCGAGGCCATGGAGCGCGGCATCCTCGCCGTGTTCCCCGAAGCGGAGGTCCTCAAGGTGCCCATCGCCGATGGTGGCGAGGGTACCGTCGAGGCCCTGGTGGCCGCCACGGGTGGCCGCCTCGTGCACACGGATGTGCGCGGGCCCCTGGGCGATCCCGTGCGCGCCCACTGGGGCATCTCCGGGGACGGAACCACGGCTTTTCTTGAGATGGCCTCGGCGTCGGGCCTGCCCTTGATTCCGAAAGAGCGCCGCGACCCGCGCATCACCAGCACCTTCGGCACGGGCCAGCTCATGAAGGCCGCCCTGGACGCCGGGCTGCGCAAACTGGTCATCGGCATCGGCGGCAGCGCCACCAACGACGGCGGCACGGGCATGGCCCGAGCCCTGGGCCTGCGCTTCCTGGACGCCCTGGGCCGCGACCTGTCCGAAGGCGGGGCCGCCCTGGCAGGCCTCGCCCAGATCGATCTGTCGGGTCTGGATCCGCGTCTGGAGGAAGCCTCCATCCTGGTGGCCTGCGACGTGGACAATCCGCTGTGCGGCCCCCGGGGTGCTTCCGCTGTCTACGGTCCGCAGAAAGGCGCCACGCCCGAGATGGTGGCCGAACTTGATGCCGCCCTGGGCGTCTTCGCGGGCGTGGCTGCCGCTGCCACCAAGCGCGACATGGCCCTGCTTCCAGGTGCTGGTGCGGCGGGTGGCCTGGGCGCCGGACTGCTCTTCTTTACACCAGCGAGCCTGCGGCCCGGTGTGTCCATCGTGCTGGAGACCACGGGTTTCGAAGCCCTGGTTCAGGGCGCGGATCTGGTCATCACGGGTGAGGGCCGTACGGATGTCCAGACGGCCATGGGCAAGGCGCCCGTGGGCGTGGCCGCCGTGGCCAAGCGCCATGGCGTGCCGGTGATCTGCCTTTCGGGTGGCTTGGGGGATGGTGCCGATGAGGTTCTGGCCCACGGCATCGATGCCCTCGCCAGCACCGTGCCCCAGCCCATGACCCTGGAGGCCTGCATGGCCCAGGGCGCGACTCTGGTAGAGGTCGCCGCTGCCAGGGCCTGCCGCCTGCTGAAGGTCGGCCTGTCCCTGCGCGGATGATCCACGGAACCTGGCCATCTGAACCGACGATTGTGGTGGATCCAGCCAGCCAATCGCCTCTCTGTTCGGCTCTAATGAATCCACCTGTCCCTTGGATCCTGCGTGAGGAGGCCCGCCATGACCACGACCCTCGAATTCCGCGATGGGGTTCTCCAGAGCTATCCGGATGTCTACACGCCGGAAGTCCTGCGTGCCTTGGAGGCGCTGGCATCCCTGAACCAGCGCCGTCGCGAACGGATGGCCCTCCGGATCGCTCGCCGGAAGCGGCGGGCCGAGCAGGGTGAACAGATTGAATTTCTGGATCCCGCCGACCTGATCCCGGGCACCCAGATCACCGTGGCCGACGCCCGGGCCGGCAAGTTCGCCGGCGCCGTGATCCCGCCCGACCTTATCCGCCAGTGGATCCAGGGCACGGGCCCGGCCACCAAGCCGCGCTCGGATGTGCGCTCCGGCATCCGCAATGCGGCCTATGCGCTGCTGTCGGGTGCGGACGGCTGGATGTTCGATGGCGAGGATGCGTTGGGCCAGGTGGACACCATGTCCCTCGACAACCACCGCAACCTCAAGCTGGCCATCGCGCGGGAGCCACTCTTCCTGGAGGTGGCCGAAGAGGTCGCCACGGAGATGAACCATTGGGCTGAGGGCTTCTTCGGCCACCCGATCATCGCGGACTGGCGCCAGCAACTGGAGTTCACCACCGTGATCTACCGGTGCCGGGGCCTCCATCTGGAGGATCGGCATATCCGGTACCAAGGTGGCGGCTTCTCCGCCTCCATCGCGGACCTGGTGCTGTTCGTGGTGAACAACCATGCCAAGTTGCAGGCTGCGGGCCGCAGCATCGTCCTGTATCTTCCTAAGACCCAGACCGCGGAGGATGCCGCCCTTTGGAACGCCATGATCGTGGCGCTCGAGACCCACCTGGGTCTGCCGGTGGGCACGATCAAGGTCTATGTGCTGGTGGAGCAGATCGAACAGTGCTTCCAGCTCATGGAGATCCGGGCCGCGCTCTCGCCGCACTTCGTGGGCTTCAACACGGGCCGCTGGGACTACATCAACAGCGTGTCGGATGCCCTGGCCTGGGATAAGGGCTTCGTGAATCCCAACATCCAATCCATCACCATGACCTACGGCTACATGCGCACCTACGAGGACCGCGTGCGTCGCGCCATGAACACGCCGGACCAGAAGGGCCGCTTCGCCCTGTGGCAGGGCGGCATGGAGCCCAATATCCCCGTGGGTTCCGAAGCGGGTGTGGCCGCGAGCATGAAGCGGGCCGTGGCCGGTGCCGAACGCGAACAGCGCGAGGGTGCCTCCGGCAAATGGGTGGCCCACTGGAAGATGGTCCACATCGTCCGCCCGGTCTGGGAGAAGGTCGGCCAGGACAACCAGATGGGCCGCGCCTTTCCGGCCCTGACCTACGGCCCGGAAGATGCGGCGGGCCTCACGAATCTGGAAGCGGCGCCGCGCACCATTGCCGGGGCCCGGGATCTGCTGTCCGTGGCCCTGCAGTACGGCAACGCCTTCCTGCGGGGCTTCCAGGCCGCCGCCCTGAAGCCCGCGGATTTCTTCGGCAACGATGATGTGCTCTACCTCATGGAGGACATGGCCACGGGCGAGATCCGGCTGTCCATCCTGTGGGAGTGGATCCACAAGGGTGCCGTCCTCACGGAGGCCGATGCCGGCACCGGCACGCAAGCCGGGGACGCGTTCACGCCCGCTCTCTTCGAGCGCCTCCTGAAAGAGGAATACGCCAAGCTCCGCCAAGCCGGCAACCGCGACGTCCACGACGATTCCAAAGACACCACCCTCCCGATCGCCAGAGCCATCGTCCAGACCTACGTCCAGAGCAACACCAAGGCCCCCTGGTACGTGGACCTCCTGAACCTCAACCTCGGCGTGGAAAACCTCGCCGAGGCCGAACAGCGCATTGCGCGGTTCCTGGAAGCCTTCAAGAAAGACGGGACGCGGCTGACGGAGAACCTGGATTTCTGAGGGCAAGCTGGGATCGTCATGGCGATTTCGAGCACCTCACACCTGGGTCGGTTTCCATCATCGAATTGATGCGGGTCATCTTCATTTTGATCGGGCAGGCCCAGGGGCGGAACCCGGCGATTATATTTAAACTATTTTAAAAATTACCACTTATATAAAGGTCTGGTTTATGCATGTATGCCCCGGAGATGGGGGGGTGCACATAAAGCTCATGAGCTTTAACCAACCTGGCCGAAGCCCACCGCGGGGAGGGCCTGCCATCGGTGAAATTCGGATGGCCGAGCCGCTCGCAAATCAATGGTGCAACGCAAATTCCAAGCGACAATACGGCCAACCGTCAACCACAACAAAACACACTCTAGGGGATTGAACATGAACATACAGCCGAGCAAGAATTTCGCGGTCCGTACTGGCCTCGCGTTGGCCATGGCCTTGGCCGCCTGGTCACCAGCCTCATCGCAATCTCCTGAGCCTGCGAAGGCGAAGAAGATGCCGATGGAGGGCAAGACCATGAAGGGCAAGACCATGGAGGGGAAGCCCATGGAGCAGTCCAAGATGATGGATCGCTGTCAGGCGATGATGACCGAGATGAAGGCCCAGGACGCCGAACTCGCCACCCAGATTGCCGCGATGAACAGCGCCACGCCGGAGGCTAAGGTCGACCTGATGGCCGCCATCATCACCAAAATGGCTCAGCAACGGACTGCCATGAATACACGGATGGCAGAGATGCATATGGACATGATGCAGCACATGCCGATGGGCAAGGGGTCCATGTCGCATCCTCCCATGATGAAGGGCATGGATAAGAAGCCAGAATAGATCCATAAAAATCAAATATATCAATCACTTACCACTGGACTCCGAAATGGCGATCGGCGTCCAGTGGGTCTTGCTTCAAATCGACAATGCGCCTGTCTGGGCGGCCAAGAAGGTCTTGCCCTGGGCGTGCTTCAGGGCGATGAAAGGCGAATCATGATGAATCAACCAAGCGGACATATGAACGGATGGCTGGGTGGCGGGATGTGGCTGTGGACGGTCATGGGCCTGCTGGTGGTCGTCCTGCTGGTCCTGGTGATCAGTCGGTCATCCAAGAAATAATCATCGGCTAGCGATCATCATTTTGAAACTAGACATCCAAAACAAGGAACATGCCATGAGCGAGTCGAAAACATTCTCCAAAGACCCGACCTGTGGGATGAGCGTGGACGAAGCCACCGCCCTCCATGCGGATCGTGATGGGAAGACGTTCTATTTTTGCAGTGAGCAGTGTCAGCAGAAATTCCTGGCCTTATCTGGCGGCGAATCCAAATCCTGCTGTGGATGACATTCGCCCATCATCTGAAATGCAAAGCCTCGCCACACCCTTCCTAAAAGGAACCAAGCCCACATGAGCGTCGAGACCATTCCGATTCCAGCCGGTGGGGGTCATCCGGCGATGGGCATGCCGGCATCGGGATCTCCGATCTACACATGCCCCATGCACCCCGAAGTGCGGCAAGACCATCCCGGGAACTGCCCCAAGTGCGGCATGACTCTGGAACTGGAAACACCCACAGCCAATGCCCCACCCGCGGCTGGGAGTTCTCCGATTGACGGCACGCCCGCGCCAAGCCATTCGATCTACACCTGCCCCATGCACCCCGAAGTGCGGCAGGATCATCCCGGGAACTGCCCCAAGTGCGGCATGACCCTGGAACTGGAGACACCTTCAGCCAACACGGAACAGGCGGAGAATGCCGAACTGCGCGACATGACCCAGCGCTTCTGGATCGGCTCTGCGTTGACCTTGCCGGTGTTCCTCCTGGCGATGGCCCATGTGATCCCGGCCTTGGCCAGACTGCCCTGGATCGATGGCCACGCCTCCCGTTGGGTGCAATTTGCGCTCACCACACCCGTGGTCTGGTGGGCGGGCTGGCCGTTCTTCGAGCGGGGCTGGCGCTCCCTCGTGACGCGCAACTTGAACATGTTCACGTTGATCGCCATCGGTGTGGGCGCTGCATTCGTCTTCAGTTCCGTGGCGATGCTCACGCCCAACCTGTTCCCCCACACGATGCAGCACGGGGGCAAAGTTGCCATCTACTTCGAGGCCGCAGCAGTGATCGTGGTCCTGGTGCTGCTCGGCCAAGTGCTCGAACTCCGCGCCCGCAGCCGCACCGGCAGCGCCATCAAAGCCCTGCTGAACCTCGCACCACCCACGGCGCGGCAAGTCGCGCCCGGGGGCGACCATGAAGTCCCGCTCGACCAGGTAAAGGTCGGCGACTGGCTACGTGTGGTTCCGGGAGACAAGGTGCCTGTGGATGGCACGGTCGTCGAAGGCCATTCCAGCGTAGAAGAATCCATGCTCACCGGCGAACCCCTTCCGGTGGAAAAGGCCGTCGGCGACAAGGTGACGGGCGGGACAGTCAATGGTCCTGGCAGTTTCGTCATGCGCGCCGATCGTGTCGGTTCCGACACCATGCTTGGCCAAATCGTCAGCATGGTTGCCGAGGCCCAGCGCAGCCGGGCACCGATTCAAGGGCTCGCGGACAAGGTCGCAGGCTATTTCGTGCCGGCGGTGCTGGCTGTTTCGGTGCTCACTTTCATCGTCTGGATGTGGCTTGGGCCTGAGCCGAGACTCGCGCACGCCCTCGTCAATGCCGTGGCAGTCCTCATCATCGCCTGTCCCTGCGCCCTGGGCCTGGCTACGCCCATGTCCATCATGGTCGGCGTGGGCCGTGGCGCCCAGGAAGGCGTGCTGGTAAAAAACGCCGAAGCGCTCGAACGGCTGGAGAAGGTCACCACGCTCGTCTTGGACAAGACGGGCACCCTCACGGAGGGAAAACCCAAGTTGATGGATGTCCTTCCCACCGAAGGTCTCGACGGGAAGGAATTCCTGCGCCTTTCTGCCTCACTGGAGCAGAACAGCGAACACCCCCTCGCCGCCGCGATTGTCCAGGGCGCGAAGGATCAGGGCCTCACCCTCGAGGAGGTGAAGGACTTCCGTTCCGTGACGGGAGGCGGTGTCGTCGGCATGGTCGCCAATCGTTCGGTGCTGATTGGCAAACCGGATTTCCTGAAGAACGAGAAGATCATGGGTCTGGAACCCCTTGAAGCGTCGGCCATTAAACTTCAGGAAGAGGGGAAGACCGCGATGTTTGTCGCGATCGATGGCAAACCCGCCGGAGTGCTCGCGGTGGCTGACCCGATCAAAGCCACGACCGCCGAAGCCATTCGCGACCTCCACGCGCTCGGAGTCAAGCTCGTCATGCTCACGGGTGACAACCGCCGCACGGCCGATGCAGTCGCCAAGGAACTGGGCCTGGATGCGGTGGAAGCCGGGATCGAACCCGCCGGAAAAGTCGCTCGTGTGAAGCGACTGCGGGCCGAGGGCAAGCATGTGGCGATGGCCGGGGACGGCATCAACGATGCACCCGCCCTGAGCGAAGCCGAGATCGGGATCGCCATGGGCACCGGCACCGATGTGGCCATGCAAAGCGCTGGCATTACCCTGGTGAAAGGCGACCTTCGCGGCATCGCCAAGGCCATCCGCCTCAGCCGCGCCACCATGGGGAACATCCGCCAGAACCTGTTCTTCGCCTTCATCTATAACGCGCTGGGGATTCCGGTGGCGGCGGGAGTGCTCTACCCCTTCTTCGGTTTGCTGCTCAGCCCGATCATCGCCGGGGCCGCCATGAGCCTGAGTTCCGTCTCAGTCATCGGTAACGCCTTGCGACTGCGGAGACTGGACCTGTGATCTTGCCGATCTCAGATCCTGTTCATCCAGCTTTTCATCCTGTTAATCCTGTCTGAGCTTTTTCAGTTCCTTTGCGAACGCATCCAGTGCCCGGTAGTAGGGATCGATGCTGGGGATGTAGTGGCGTTCGCCGGCGGCATGGGGGCCGATGCCGGTTTGGCCCCAGACGATGCCCTGGCCGCCCGGCGCAAAGCGCGCCGAGGTGCCGGCGCCCTTGCGGCCAAGGCGCAGGTCGCCGCCGGCCGCTCTGATGCCTACGAGCAGCGCCTTGAGGTAGGGGTTTTCCGGATCGCAGGCCACGCCGGGTTCCCAGGCGGAGGGTAGGAATTCCACCTGCAGTTCCATGGCCAGGGTCTCGATCTCGGCGCGCATCTTGGAGACATCGTCCTGGGGGATGGCACGGATCTCCACGCCCAGGGAGCCGCGGTCCGGGGTGATGTTGTAGATGCCGGGCGTGCCCACCTGGATGTAGGCGAAGCGGGCCAGGGACTGCCAGCCGTCCGCGGCCTTCAGGGTCAGGTGCTTGGCGAACAGCTCTCGCAGGGCCTCGCGGGCGCTGAGCAGCCGCTCGGTGAGATCGCTGCCGCCCGCCAGACCGCTGTGGCCGCGGGTGCCGTGGGCCACCAACTCGAAGCGCAGTACGCCACGGTTCTGGGTGCAGACCTCGCCCCACAGTTCGGTGCCCTTTTCGCCGGTCCGCTCACCCGCGATGAAGAAGGACGGCTCATAGTTCCACTCGTCCTTGAGGACCTTCAGCACATGGGGCGTGCCCATGGGCTCCAACTCGCCGTTCTCCTCGTTGCCCACCAGCAGCAGGTTCACGGGGGGATAGGGTGCACCCTTCTTGAGGGTGTCTTTCATCCACACGAGGTAGGTCGAGACCACGGTCTTCATGTCGGCGGCCCCACGGCCCCAGAGGTAGTCGCCCTCGATCTTGGGCTCGAACTGGCTGTCGTCGGGCTCGGGTGCCACCACGTCGAAGTGGCCGCAGAGCATGGCTGGGGCCGTCTCGCCGCCGGGGAAGTGCGCCAGCACAGCGGGGAAGGGGCCCTGACTGAAGGTGCGAACGGGAACGCCGTGATTGCGCAGGTAGTCGTAGATGAAAGTGGCGGCGCGGTGGATCTCCGGCAGCCGCTCCTCGGGGCAGGCCGTGACGCTGGGGATGCGCACCAGGCGCTGGGCCATGGCCAGCACTTCGGAGGTCTTGTCGGGGTATTCCGCATCCACGAGCGTTTCGGGCCGCGGCCGGAACCGGATGGGCGCCTGGGGATCCAGGTGCACCTCTTCGCGGGCGTGTTCCACAAAATCGCGCAGCTTGCCCTCTTCGCCGCCCAGGTCGGCGATGTGGGCGGTGACGGTGGCCACATCGTGGCGCACCTGGACCTTGCGGGCCTCGGCCAATTCCACCAGCAGGGAAGGGGGCACGATGTCCGAGGTGCCGAGCTTCGCCTTCAATGTCTGCCGGATGCGCTCGGCGGTGCTGGGGGCCCCTTCGACCAGAGCGCGCAGGGGCTGGAGGTCCTCCCACATGCCGAGCGCTTCGGCCAGGGGGCGCAGCTGCTGGAGGGTCCAGTCCAGGAAGGCGCGCAGCTGGATGGGTTTGGCCGTGAGGGGATCCTCGATGACGGCGCGCAGGCCTTCCCTGGCGGCGAGTTCTTCGTTGCGACGGGCGCGTTTGATGTCCTCTGCGTCGTAGCGGAAACCCCGGGCGAAATCGGGATCGGCGTAGAAGCGGAGCAGCAGCAGATGCTTCAGCGTGAGGTTGGCCACGTCCAGGGCCAGCTCGTGGCCGGGGTCGTCCGTGCGCACTTCCACGCGGGCCATGGGCAGGTCGATGCGGGCGAAAAGGTTTTGCCGCTCGATCTGTGCGGCCATGTCCTCCACGTTCCGCGTTTCGCCAGCGGCAAAGAGGCCCCGGGCGTAGATGTCGTGCAGCTGATCGCTGGTGACCTGGATGAGGCGTTCCACGGGCTCGGCCTGAGAGCGGGCGCGGACGGGAATCCAGTTGTTGTTGCCGAAGCGCACGCCGCGCCGCACCAGATCGTAAGACAGGCGCAGGTAGTCGGAATGGCTGCGGTTGAGATCCGGCACGTCGAGGGCAGGCGGGTTCGGGAAGGTGAGGTTCCGCACGGATTCAAAGGGTGTGAGCCGCACGACGGGTTTGCCGTTCTCCTTCGAGGCCTGCAGGGGCGTGCTGGCGCTGGCGGCGATGAAGAGCGAAGCGAAGGCGCGCATGAGCCGGGTGCCGGTGATGTAGACCTGGTTCTTGTAGTCGTCCAGGTGGGTGTCCCCGCGCTCGGAGGCGGGCAGATGCATGAAATCCCAGGCCAGCATGGGTTCGGGCAGGCTCAGGTTGGAGTGGGTGCCCGCCGTGGCCAGTTCGGTGCCGTACATCTCGACGCAGCGCTGGAGGTAGCGGCGCTTGGCCAGGTGCCAGGACATGGGCACGCAGTCGGGCCCGATTTCGGGGAGCACGAGCAGGTTGCCGTGCCAGTAGTGGAGCGGCTCGCCGAAGCTGCGTCCGGCCTTGGCCAGGGCGTTGATGAGGGCCGCCTCGAGCAGGCGCCCCTCGTACACCGCACCCTTGGGCGTGTGGTAGGGCCGCGTCACCCACTCGATCATCCAGTGGAAGACCTCGAGCTGGTGGTACTCCTCGGTCCAGGGCGACAGCACCTTGGAGCGCAGGTGATCCACGAAGGACATGCGATCGGGCCCGGTGCCCACCGTGAGCAACGGGCGGAACTGCGGATCCACCAGGTTCCACTCCAGCTCCAGCCCGCAGAGACCGCCCGAGGGCCGCGTCTCCAGCGCCGTCTGCCTGGCCAGCTGGAACTTCTCGACAAAGGCGTTCAAGTCGAACACGGGGACTCCCGGATCATTCAGAAAAAACAAATGCGAACCACGAAGACCACGAAAAAGGAGAAGAAGGCCGTAGGGCGAATTTTCTTCGTGATCTTCGTGGTGAATCTTTTTAGTTCTGAAGTGATTTGAGCGCTGCCATCAGCCGCTCGGCGGCGCCCTGGGTGCGTTCGACGGGGGTGGCGTAGGAGAAGCGGATCCAGTCGCCGCCGTAGGGGCTGAAGAAGGCGCCGGGCACCACGGCCACGCCGTGGTTCTCGGCTAAGTACTGGCCTAAGGGTTCGCTATCGGCCCAGCCCTTGGCCTTCAGCCCTTCGGCCACGTTGATGAAGGCGTAGTAGCCCTGGCCGATGATGTGGGTGAGGCCCTGCTGCTTCAGGTAGTCGCGCAGCCAGGCGCGGCTGGCGCGGCAGGGGCCGGCGATGGGCGCGGAAGCGGTCTGGAAGCCCTGCTCGTAGGCGGCCATGGCCACGGCCAGACTGAAGAAGGAGGGGATCACCGTGTGCGAGGACTGGGCCACGATGGTCTTGGTGACTTCGGCATCGGCCAGCAGATGGCAGTTGCGGATGTTGGAGCCGCCCAGGCTCTTGGTGATGCCATCCAGCACCATGAGGCGCTTGCGCAACTCCGGCTCGAAAGCGCGCAGCAGCACGTTCACGTCGTAGGGCTCGCCATCGCCCACGGCGTGGTACATCCAGTCGAAGAGCACGAAGGCTACGCCCGCTTCCAGGGCGGCCCGGGCCAGGACGATCTGGCGTTCGAGCGTCAGGGTCTGGCCCGTGGGGTTGTCGGGGCTGGTGATGACCAGACCCGCCACCTTGCGGCCCGTCTTGGCGGCTTCGGTGACGCAGGCGCGGACGCCGTCCTCCGAATAGGCCCAACCCTCCTCGGCGCGACCCGGGGCCCACATCACGTTCGCGCCGATGCCGTACGGCCCCCAGTTGTAGCTGATCCAGGGCACGCGGCTCACGACGACCACGTCGCCCTGGCGGCCGTGGCCGAG
>JANXYT010000380.1 GCA_025355915.1 Holophagaceae bacterium | reverse complement strand
TCCCTGCCAGAAACCCGCCGAGCGCCACCACCAGAGCTGCCTTCATCATGCTGTCTCCTGGTCTTCCCGGTTCTCGCCGACAGACGAAACCGTCGTGTTTCCGGAACGGAGTCCAGAAAACCCGCTTTTGAAATGGGTTCTACGCGAAAGAATAGGTTTTTTACGTCAGGCCGCCATCGGAAGGGAGTATCCAGGATCGTTTTTATGCCACTCGCCGGGCCTGGGGGGTAGGGCCCTGCCCCCATGCTTGGCGGCCTCGTTTCGCACCAGCCCTTTGGATTCCCGGAGCCAGCTTCTGACCCGGAAGGATCTGCCTCCTTCGCTCGAGCTTCGGGCCCCACCCCCCGAGGGCCTTCAACTGGGCGTGAGTCAGCCCAAATACCCGGCCTTGCGCCAAAAAAACGGGGTGCCATGGGCACCCCGTTCATGCGGCTGTCCGCGAGGTTATTTGACCTCGATCTCCCGGCTGCGACCCAGCTTCTCGAAGGCCGCCATCTGGTCGGTGAGGTTGGCGGCGGGGGCACCCTGTTTCACCTCGACGAGGACACTCCGCTTCTCTTCGCCCTTGATGAACTTGCTGTCGCCGAGTACGGGCTCAAAAGTGGGCAGAAGGACCAACTCTCCAGCGGCGCCTTCGGGGGCCTTCGCCGCGGCGATGTCTCCGGCCCGGGCCATCAGGCCGGCGCCGGGCGTCGCACCCAGGCGACGCAGGTCCAGCCAGCCGAAGCCGGGGTCGCGGAGCAGCTCGAGGTCATCCTTATCGAGCCACACCAGCAGATCGTTGAGAGCCTTGGTTTGTGAGGGATCAGGGAGGCGGCGGGTCTTCTTCTCCCCCTTGATTTCGACCTCTTGAGGGGTGTTCTCGATCCAGGCCTGGGAGCGTTTCACCCACAGCGCGGCGATGGCCTTCTGGCTTGCGAAGCCCTCGGGGGCCTTGGGGCCCTTCACGGCCTTGGCCTTCTTGCCTTTCTTGCTGGGGGCAGGCGCTTCGGGTTCGGCAAAACTGGGCGCGACGGCGTCCACCTTGGCGTCGAAAAGCAGGCCCTTGAGCTTGAGCAGTCGCGGTTCCAGCCCCATGGGGCCCGTCTTGGCGGCGGTGCGGGCAGCGGCCTGCAGCTCCTTCCAGGTGCTTTCGAGCAGGACCTTCTTCCCCTCGGCATCATAGAGACCATGGTTGGCCCGGAGCTTCACCAGGTAAGTTTCCACCGCGGGGAGGCCCGTTTGGGCCTTTTCCGGGATGTACAGCTTGGCCTCCAGCAGCGCTTCCAACGCATCGCGCACCTCGATGGTCTTGGGATGGCTTCGGTAGTACCCCAACTCATGGGCGGACAGGGCGGCCCGGTGCAGGGTGTAAGCCATCTTGCGCTGCGTGGGCCGGAGCTGGTCGAAAGCCCTGGACTCGAGAGCCTTCTCCGCGGCGGGCTTCGGCTCGTCCACCTTGGGCAGGGCCGGGATCTCGGGTTTCACGTCTGCGGGTTTGGGCTCGGGCACAGACGCCGGGGCCGGAGCAGGCGGTGGTGCGGGAGGTGGCGTTTGGGCCAGGAGGCCCGAGGCCAGGATGATGGCCATGACCCAACTTCGCTGCATGGAAGACTCCTCGGTGAGGGTGCTGTGGATGCCCCCATTATGCCGTAGGGGACAACCCTACGCCTGGACCGGAGTCTCTAGCAACCGCTCGAGACTTTGCTTGAGCTGCTTTAGATCGAAAGGCTTACCCAGGTAGGGCACCTGGCTCGATTCCAGAAACTCCCGCGTCTTCACATCGAACGAATCGCCCGTGGTGTACAGGATTCGCTGCGTCATGGCGGGGCGCTCGGTCTTCAGCCAATCGTACAGTTCGACCCCCGACAGGCCCGGCATCCGGATGTCGGACACGATCAGATCGAACGTACCAGCCTCCAATTTCTGGATGGCCTCATCGCCCCGGGTGCTGGCGGTGACCTCCATGCCCCAGGTGCCAAGGGCATCCACGAGGCACTCCAGCAGAAAGGTTTCGTCATCCACCACCAGGACCTTGGCCCCCTTCAGCCCCACGGGGGGGATGACCGTGGGAGCCACGACGGCCATGACGAGGGGCAGGTCCATCAGGAAGGCGTTCCCCATGCCTTCCTGGCTACGGGCACTGAGGCGGCCGCCGTGCTGGCGGGCGATGATGTCGGCGATGGGCAGGCCCAGCGCATCCGTGGTGGTGGCGCTGGCTGGATCGAACATCTCGGCCTGCTGGGCCTCTGTGTAGGCAGTGCCCGTATCCTGGACCACCACCTGCAAGTTGTCGCCAGACATCCGGGTCGCCACCCGCAGACGCTTGACCGGGCTGAGGGTCATGGCGTGAAGGCCATTCTGCAGAAGGTGGGCGAGGGCCTGGACCATCTGCCCAGCATCAAAGGCGGTTTCCGGCAGAGAGGCATCCAGGTTCAGCTCCACCGTGACGCCCATCCGCTGGGCCTTGGCCTCCACGCAAGCCACCGCCTCCTGGACCAGCCGGTTCAGCTGCGCGGGCAGCGGCCTCGGCCTGGGAGGATTCAGGACGGTCTGCAGGGGCTGCAGCAGGCTCTGGACGGACTCGACGGCCTTCACCAGTCGCGCCGCCTGTTCAGCTTGATGAGGATCCATGGCCGATTCAGATAGCAGGCGCGACTCCAAAAGCACCGGCGTGAGCCGGTTGGACACCTCGTGGAACAGCGAGGGAACCAGACGGCCGAGCGCTTCATGCTTTTGGGAATGGACCAGCCGGTCTTCCAGGTTCCTCTGATCGCTGGTATCGCGCACCAGGGCCGAAAAGGCCAGAATCCGGTCGTCGCCGCCCCGGACCGGCGCATAGGTGATGCTGGCCGGAAAGGCGACTCCACCCTTGCGCAGCCGCGTGGTGACCATGTCCCGGATGACCTGGCCCCGTCCCACCTGCTGGGCCACCCGGTCCAGTTCGCCCAGCAGAGTATCCGGCGTCAGTTGAGCCATGCTTCGGCCCACGATCTCCGGCCGGGCGTACCCGAAGATGCGCTCTGCCGCCACGTTCCAGGTGAGGATCTTTCCCTCTGGCGAAAAAGAGATGACCGCCTCGCCGATGTTTTGCACCAGGCCTTCCAGGTACTTCCGGGTCTTCAGGTTGTCCTGATTGGCCCGGTCGAGCTGGGAATAGAGCTGGCTCAGTTCCTCGGTCTTCTTTTCCAGCGTCTCCTTGGCCTGCTTCAGCTCGGAGTAGAGCCGGGCCGTCTCCATGTTGGACTTGAGGGCGTCTTCCAACAGGTCCTGAGCATCCGCGACCTTCCCGGGCACCAGATCGGCGACACTCACATTGCCGTGCCGCAGGATAGTCGTCTCCCCCGCAGGCAACAAGGGCGCGTCCTCGCGGGGGGGAAGCTCCCGCATGCTGGTACGCACGTTGGACTCGATGAGATTCAGCATCTCGTCGAAGTCCTTGATCTTCTTGTCCAGGTGGTACTTCTTGAAGGTGTAACTCACCGTCTCGCGCGTGATCGACAGGAAGGTGTCCAGCACGCCGGGGCCCCGGTTGGCCACCGACTCGAAATAGGGGACGCTGCGGAAATTCAGGCGGCGGTTCATGACGCCCACGGCCATGGCGTCCGGCAGATCCCGCTTGTTGTACTGCAAGACGAAGGGAATCTGTTTGATGTTCAGGCGGTTCGCGTTGAGGTTGTGGTACAGGTTCGACAGCGAATCCACGTTGTCCTGCATCTTGGCTTCGCTGGAATCCGCTACGAAGATCACGCCATCGGCCCCGCCCAGCACCACGCGACGGCTGGCGTCGTACTGCACCTGGCCTGGCACTGTGTAGATCTGCAGGTGGATGGCGTTCCCATAGATGTAGCCCAGATTGATGGGGAGCAGGTCGAAGAAGAGGGTGCGATCCTCCTGGGTGTTGACGGAAAACATCTCACCCCGCTGCGTATCCGAACACATCGCATGCAGGGACTGCAGGTTGGTCGTCTTGCCCGATAGGCCCGGCCCGTAATAGACCAGCTTGAGCAGAATCTCATTTGCACGGGTATTGAACTGAACCATGGGTTCGCCAGGAATATTATGGGGACCAGCCTATCACGGGGGCGCGCGGCACAAGCCACCCCTCCCTCTCAACGGCAGGCCCCGTGCTAGCATGACCTTTTTCACCCTTCAGAGGTTTCTGGCTCGATGACCGTCCCGACCCATGTCGCGATCATCTTCTCGGTATGCCCTGCGGGCATACGCGAGGCTGGCCACGCGGAATGGCCCAACCTTACCGTGCTTGGGAGCACGCGATGACGGTGCCAACCCATGTCGCCATTATTATGGATGGCAACGGCCGCTGGGCGGCTCAGCGGGGCTGGCCTCGGATCAAGGGGCACAAGGCGGGGGTTCAGGCCGTCGAGCGCATCCTCGAGGCGGCCTCGGACGCGGGCATCCGGCACTTGAGTCTCTACGCGTTTTCCACGGAGAATTGGAAGCGGCCCGCCCTCGAGGTGGGGGCCCTCATGGCCCTCCTCCGCATGTACCTGCGCATGTTCGTCCATCGCCTGGCCAAGCAGGGGATTCGTTTCCACCACTTGGGGGCTTCGGAGGGGATGCCTGCGGGGGTCCTGGCGGATATGAAGACCCTGGAAGCCGCCACGGCACAGAATATGGGCATGACGTTCCATCTCGCGGTGAACTACGGCTCCCGGTTGGAACTGGCCCAGGCTGCCCGGCGCTGCGTGGAGGATGGCCTCCGCCCCGAGGAGGTGGACGAGGCCGCCCTGGGATCCCGCCTCTGGACCGCCGAGGTGCCCGACGTGGACCTGCTGATTCGCACCAGCGGCGAACACCGCATTTCCAATTTCCTGCTGTGGCAATCCGCCTACGCCGAACTATACATGACCGACCTCCTGTGGCCGGATTTCGGCCCCGCGGAGCTTCAAGACGCACTCGAAGACTACGCCCAGCGCGAACGCCGCTTCGGGGGGATTTGATGGAACGGACCACACTCAAGGTGGACACCAAGAACATGACCGTACGCGTGACCACGGCCCTGGTGTTCGGTGTCTTCTTCTTCAGCCTCCTGTGGTTCGGCGACCGCCCCTGGGCGCCCTGGGCCTATCTGTTCGCCATGGCCGGGGCTATGGTCATGGCCATGCACGAGATGACCCTCGTGGCCCGGGCGCGGGGCTTCAATCCTTCCTTGGTGTCTGGGGTCCTGGTGGCCTGGGGCTTCCTGGCCCACTTCTTCCTGGTCAACGGCCATCAGGACCCCCTGCCGCTCTGGCTGATCTTTGCCGTCGGGGCCATGGTCATCCACTTCGGGGCCCTGTTCTTTGATTCCAAACTGGAAGAAGCCCTGCCCAGCCAGGCCATCACCTGGCTTGGGGCCCTTTACCTCGGTCTTGGTCTTGGCCTCCAGCAGAAGATCTTCATGCTGCAGGGCACCCTGCCCAAGACCGGCAGCCGGCTGATCCTGTCCCTGTTCATCATCACCTGGTTCGGCGACACCGCCGCCTACTTCGTGGGCAGCTACCTCGGCAAACACAAGCTCGCGCCCCGGGTCAGCCCCAAGAAGAGCTGGGAAGGCGCCTTCGGCAACCTGGGGGGCAACCTGGTGGGCGCCTTCCTCATGCAGGCCACGGTCTGCCCCGAATGGACCTGGGTGGATGTGGTGGCCCTGGCCCTGATCTTGGGCACCGTCGGCCAGTTGGGCGACCTGGTGGAGAGCACCTGGAAACGCAGTGCCGGGGTGAAGGATTCCAATGTCGGTGGGGTGTCCATCCCGGGCCATGGCGGCATGTTGGACCGCGTCGACAGCCTGGTCTTCGCCGCCCCCGCGCTCTATGCCTACCTGCACTTCGTCCACGGGTTCAACTGAGTTGAGATCCCTCGCGATCCTCGGATCCACCGGGAGCATCGGCACCTCCACGCTGGACGTGGTGCAAGCCCATGGGTCGCGGCTGACCGTGGTCGCGCTGGCGGCGGGGCGGAACCGCGAGTTGCTTCGGGCCCAGTGCGAAGCCTTCCGGCCCCGCTGCGTGTCGGTGGGCTCGAAGGAGGACGCTGATTGGCTGCGCGCGACTCTCTCGTACCGGCCCGAGTTGCACTGGGGCGCCGAAGGACTCCTGGCCTGCGCCCTCCATGCCGATGTCGATACCGTGGTGGCCGCCATCGTGGGCAGCCTGGGGTTGATCAGTACCGAGGCGGCGTTGCGCGCCGGTCGCCGGGTCTGCGTCGCCAACAAGGAATCGCTCGTGGTCGGCGGCGCCCTCATGCATGAAGCGGCCCTGGCGGGGGGCGGCGAGCTGTTGCCCGTGGACAGCGAGCATGCGGCCCTGCACCAGCTCCTCGACGGGCGCGATCCGGCGTCCATCCGCGAAGTCCGCATCACCGCCAGCGGCGGCCCCTTCCGCGACTGGCCCCTGGCGCGCATCCAGGCCGCCACCATCCAAGAGGCCCTGAACCATCCCACCTGGAAGATGGGGCCCAAGATCACCATCGATAGCGCCACCCTCATGAACAAGGGGCTGGAGGTCATCGAGGCGTCGGTGCTCTTCGGCCTCAGCGCCGACCAGGTGGCCGTCACGGTCCACCCCCAAAGCCAAGTGCACGCCATGGTGGGCTTCCACGACGGCAGCTACCAGCTGCAGGTCTGTGCCAACGACATGAAGCTGCCCATCCAGTACTGTCTGCTCTACCCGGAGAAGCAGCCGGGCCCCGTGGCGCCTTATCCCTGGGACGAGGCCCGCGCCTGGACCTTCGAGGCCCCCGATCTGGACCGGTTCCCCTGCCTGGGCCTGGCCTTTCAGGCCCTGCGGGAAGGCGGCACGGCACCCGCCCTGCTGAATGCCGCCAACGAGGTGGCTGTGGCCGCTTTTCTCCAGGGACGCATCGGATTCTGGGACATCCAGGCCTGCAACCAGGAGACCCTCTCCCGGATTCCCGCCAGGCCGCTGGGGTCCCTCCCCGAAGTGCTGGATGCGGATCGGACCGCAAGGCGTCATGCTGAAGGATGGGTCCAAACCCGGGCCTGATCCTTTGGGTGGCCATGAACCGCTTTCGTCTGCCTCTTTCCCTCTCCTTGTCCGTTGTCGCCGTGTTCATCTTTGCCCTCAAGATGCCGGGCGCCGGTTTCTGGGGCCCCGTGCTCATGCTCGGTGGCCTGATCTTCCTCCATGAAGGCGGCCACTTCCTGGCGGCCAAGTACATGGGCATGCCCGTGGAGACCTTCTCCCTGGGCTTCGGCCCCCGCCTCTTCGGCTTCAAGTGGCGGGAGACCGACGTCTGTCTGTGCGCCCTGCCCCTGGGCGGCTATGTCAAGCTCGCGGGCTTCAACCCCGAAGAACCCGGCGCGGACGATCCCTATGGCTTCCTCAAGCAACCCTATGGCAAGCGGATGCTCTTCTACAGCGGCGGCATCCTAGCCAACCTCGCCACCACGCTGGTCCTTTTCACCTTCGTGGGGGTGGATCAGGCTCGGGTGACCAAGGCCGAACCCAGGCCTGGGTCCTCCCTGGTCATCGATAACGTGGTCAAGGGTCAACCCGCCGACAGGGCTGGACTCCAGGCGGGGGACGAGCTGCGGCGCCTGGGGCCAGTGGTCTTCCCCGCCGGGCGCTGGGAGGATGCCGTGGCCTACATCCAGGCCCATCCGCTCCAACCCCTGCGCGTGGAAATCGGCCGGGAGGGCAAGGTACTCGACCTCGAGGTGACCCCTGCTTCCGAAGGCGGAACGGGTCGCATCGGCCTCGCCGCCGGCCCCATGGCCTTCGATCTCCAACGGCGCTCCCTCCAGGCCGGGGACTTGCTGGTGGGAGGCCGCTTCGCGCTGGTGACCTCCTGGCGCATGAGCGGCCAGGTCTTCGGCTTCCTCAAGAAGCTCGTCACCTTCCAGGCCAAGAGCGCCGAAGTATCCGGACCCATCGGCATCCTGCGGGCGGGTAGCCGCGCCGCCAAGTCCAGCTGGCAGGAGTTCCTCTTCATGTGCGGCGCCATCAGCCTGCAGTTGGCCCTGCTCAACGCCCTGCCCATTCCCGCCCTGGATGGCGGCCACATGGCCTTGCTCACCTATGAGAAGCTCCGGCGGAGAGACCTCACCATCGAACTCAAGGAGAAAATCCTAACCGGCGGCTTCCTGCTGCTGGCCTCCCTGATGGGCCTGGTGATCGTCCTGGACCTGTTGAAGCTCCGCAAGTAGCGGTCTTCAGACCCGCGGGAAGAAGATCTGGAATTGGGTGCCTCGGCCGGGTTCGCTATCCACCTGGATGGCGCCGTGATTTTGCTTCACCACGCCGTGGACCAGGGCCAGGCCCAGGCCCGTGCCCTTACCCGAGGGCTTGGTGGTGAAGAAGGGCTCGAACATGCGTGCCACCAGATCGGGTGCCATGCCGCAGCCGCTGTCGGTGATGCTGAGGCAGACATGGTCACCCGGAACGACGTCCAGTAAGGCCGCACAATCCGAGGCAGTCAGCGTCTGGTTGGATGTGGCCACCTCAATGTGCCCCGCTCCCGCAATGGCGTCCCGGGCATTCGCCACGAGGTTGGTCAGGATCTGATCCAGCTGGGTGGGGTCCATGCGGATTTTCCCGAGGTCCGGCCCGGGTGCCCAGACGAGCTGGATCTCCGGTCCCACCAGGCGCCCCAGGAGCCCATGCATGGCGGACACGGCTTCGTTGAGATCCACCAGGCTTGGATTCACGGGCTGCTGCCGGGCAAAGGCCAACAACTGACGGGTCAATTCGGCGGAGTGGCGGGCCGCCCGCATGATCTCCTCCAGGTGCTTTCGCTCGGGCCGGTCCAGGGGCATCTGATAAAGGGCCAGATCCGCATTGGCGAGGATCACCCCCAACATGTTGTTGTAGTCGTGGGCCATGCCGCTCGCGAAGCGACCCACCAGTTCCATCTTCTGGGCCTGCTGCAGCTGGGCCTGGAGCTGCGCCTGCTCGGCGAGGATCCGGTGGTGCTCGGTGACATCGCGGCCGATGCCCAATACCCCGATCAGGGCGCCGTCAGCGCCGTACATGGGGGTCTTGAGGGTCTCGAGCAGAACTTGCCTGCCCGTTTCAGCCAGGGTGATCCACTCCTCGTTTTTTCGTGTGGCACCGGCATCCATGGCTTCCCGATCCTTCTGCCGGAAGCAGTCCGCCTGCTCCCTCGTGACGAAATCGTAGTCTGTCTTGCCGAGGATCTCGGCTTCCGTGGCCCCGAAGAAACGCTCGAAGGCATGGTTGCACCCGAGGTAGACGCCGTCCGGACCCTTCAGCCACACCAGATCCGGGATGGCGTGGAGAAGGGTCTGCAGCTTGGCCTCGCGGCTGGCCACGGCCCCCACCAGACGCTTGACCATGACGAAGAGCATCGCAGATGTGGCGGCCACGAAGACCCAGCCCTTCGAAATGCTGACGAGGGTCATGACCGCCGGATCGTGGACCACCGCTTCGACGGCCCGGTCGGACAACAGGATCCAGAGTCCGGAGAAGCCGGCATAGAGGAGCACCACCCGCAGGGCTCCGGCCGTGGCGGACACCGGTGCTTTCGGATGGATTTGTATCGGCTCGGGCATGGGAAGTGGCCAGGTTTTCTGGATAGACACTAAGTCTAGGGGCCTCCTCGTCAAAGCCCCAGCAGTTCCTTGATTTTCGGCGTGCTGCTCCGGCTCACTTCCAGGTCCACCCCCTCGGCGACCCGCACCGAGGCCCGGCCCCCCTCCAACGACCGCAAGCCCAACACGGCTTCGGGCCGGAGCAGCAGATGCCGCTGGATGCGCAGGAGGCCCGCCGCAGGGAAGGCGCTTTCCACCTCGGCGAGGGTGGTCCAGGCGGTGCGGTGCCTGGCGGCCACCCCCTGCACGGGCACCCAGGCCCAGACCACTTCCTCCTCCACCTCGAAGTGGCTGGTGCGTTTCAGCTCCAGGAACACATGGCCTTCTCCCGCCTTCACGGGAAACCTCTGGGGCGAAACCGCGGGGACCTCCGCGCCTCGGTGCGCCCCCCCCTCCCGAAGGCGGCCCAGCGTCTTCACCAGCCGTTCGGCGGACACGGGTTTCATGATGTAGTCGGTGGCGGCTGCCTCGAAGGCCCGCACGGCGTGTTCCGAATAGGCGGTGACGAACACCACGGGCGGACAGTGGCGGCAGTCCGCCAGCTCGGCGGCGACTTCCAGGCCCGTGGCCCCCGGCATCTGGATATCGAGAAAGAGCGCATCGACCTCTTTCGGCTCGCGCAGCCATGCCAGCACCGCCGGACCGTCCGCCAATTCCGCCTGGACCTCGCAACCCGCCTCCCGCAACAGCCGCGCCAGGCGAGTCCGGGCCAGGGGTTCGTCGTCGGCCAGCGCCACGCGGAGCGGCTTCATCGGGGCAGCTCCAGGTTCGGGAGATCCACGGTGGCCACGGTGCGGGCGCCTTCGGAACGCAGGTGGAACGCGGCGGTCGGGCCGCAAGCCAGCCGAAGCCGGGCCTCCAGGTTGCAAAGACCGACCCCGGTCCCCGGCACCAGGCCCAGCCCGCGACCGGTGTTCTCCACCCGCAGGCGGAGGCCCCGGCCTTCGCGCTGGAGCGAGATGGCCAGGTCGCCCCCCTCTGGATGGGGCGCGATGCCGTGCTTCAGGGCGTTCTCCACCAGGGGTTGAAGCAGAAAGGGTGGGACTTCCACGCCATCCAGCGCTTCGTCCCAATCCCATCGCGCCCGCAATCGGGCGCCGAGCCTAAGACCCTCTACCGCCAGGAACCGCTGCACCAGGGCCCGCTCGTCTCCCAGGGGCGCCTTGGGCCGGTCGCCGTGGCGGAGCAGGGCCCGATACAACTCCGCCAAGTCAAGGATGGCCTGTTCCGCAGCCAGGGGATCCTGACGCACCAGCTCCGCCAGCCCATTCAGGGAATTGAACAACACATGGGGGCTCAGCTGGCCCCGCAGCAGCACCCACTGGGCCTCCTCCAGCCGGGCCTCCGCGGCAGCCTTCTCTTCTTCGGTGATCCCGGCGAACGAAATGATGGCCCCGATGATAGTCATCAGCGGCACTCCACCCAGCATGTTGGTCGCCAGGAGGCTGGCGAAGGTCGGCTTCGTCCCTTTGGCCAGGCCCAGGGCCTCGGCCTTGAGGCTGGCGTCCCGAACCATGAACCAGCTGAAGGTCACCAACACCAGAATGACGGCTGCATTGAACAGCAACGCCTGGACCACCCCCCGCGGGAGGGACGGCCGGGACCGGTCGTCGCCACTCCAACGCCAGGGCAGGGGCGTGAGAAATCCGTAGCAGAAGGACACGAGGAAGGGCATGAGCAGGGCGTTCACCAGCACACCGGGCGGGTGCGACTGCAGGGAGGCGGGCACCACCATCAGCTGGAGCGCCGTGAACACGAGCGCGAAGACCATCACCACCAGCCAACTCGTCCGCTTCCGCAGGCGGGACCGGAAGTACTGCTGGAGGGGGGCGAGGCGCATGGGATCCAGCATGACCGGGGGCCACCTTCCCCGGCGAGGGGCCGGCGGGTGGGGGATCCACCTCGCCGACCCGAGCGAAGTCCCCGGTGACCCGGGGCCCCTTGGAACGGGAGGGCGGCGGCCGGCACCCAAGGATTCGCTCCCGGAGTCCCCATGCGTTTTCCGCTGTCCCTGTCTCTCGTCCTCGTGGCCACCCTGGCCCTGCCCGCCGCTGAAAGGAAGACCCCCATGTCTCTGCACGAGATCACCCTCAACACCCTGGAGGGCAAGCCCCAGTCCCTGGCCGCCTACAAAGGCAAAGTGGTGCTGGCCGTGAACGTGGCCAGCGAGTGCGGCTACACACCCCAATACGCCGGGCTGCAGAAGCTCTACGCCGAGCAGAAAGACCGCGGTCTGGTGGTGCTGGGCTTCCCCTGCAACCAGTTCGGCGGCCAGGAGCCCGGCACCGCCGCCCAGATCGAAACCTTCTGCCAGAAGAACTACGGCGTGACCTTTCCCCTTTTCGAAAAACTCGATGTGAAGGGCGCCGGCCAGGCTCCCCTGTACCGGTTCCTCACGGCCAAGCACGGCGAGCCCGCCTGGAACTTCCACAAGTACCTGGTCGGCAAGGATGGGCAGGTCATCCAAGCCTTCAGCAGCAAAGTGGCCCCCGACAGCCCGGAGCTCAAGGCCGCCATCGAGGCCGCCCTGAAGTAGTCAGCCAAAGGCAGCTGGTCGCGAAAAACACGGAATCCACACAGAAGGCGCGGGAAATGCATTCCTGATTCCCGCTTATCGGGGACCCTCAGCCTGATTCTTTTCAAGCCCAAAAGCGGGAACCACAGATTTTCACAGATTGGCGCCGACCCAACGCGCATGGGCACGCCGAAGGCGGCCTCCGTTTTGATCTGTGTGAATCGGTGGAATCTGTGGACCCAAGGCCTTTCTGCGTCAGCTGAGGCATCTACGGTTTCCTGCTCCTCAAGCGGAGTCTCACCGATAATCAGGTCCTGATTTTATTCCGTGGTTTCCGCGCACATTCTGTGGCTTCCGCGGCCAGCCTATTTCGTCGAGACAATGGCCGTGGGCGGCGCCTGCTGCATCTCGATGTAGAGCGCCTTCACGCCGTTGATGAGGAACTGCATGGCCACGGCCGCCAGGATGAGGCCCATGAGCTTGTTCACCACCTTGGTGCCGATGGCGCCGATGCGGGCGAACACGGCGGGGGCCTTGCGCAGAAACAGGTAGGTCGCCCAGGTGTTCGCGAGGATGGCCAGCAGCACCACCCCGTATTCCCACCAGGTCACGCCCGCGATCATGCCCATCACCGTCGACAGGGTGCCGGGCCCGGCCAGCAGGGGAATGCCGAAGGGAATGATGGCAAAGTCCTCGGGATGCTTCAGGCTGGCCTCGGCCTTTTCGTCCTCCGTGGTCCGTTCGCGGGGATCCTCGCCGTAAAGCATCGAGATGGCGCGGTAGAGCACCAACACCCCGCCCACAAAACGCATGGCCAGGGCCGTGAAGCCGAAGAAGCTGAAGATGAACTGGCCCACCAGGGCGAAGACCAGCATGGCCGCGCCCGCCGTCAGGGCGGCCTTCTTGGCACTTCTCCGCAGGGTTTTGCGGTCCATGCCCACGGTGACGCTGGCGAAGATGGCCGCGGCGCTGATGGGGTTGAGCACCGAAAACAGCGAGGTGGTCACCCCGAGGGCGAACGACAGGGTAGGCAGGGGGCCGAGGTGGGGCATGGGGGAAGTCTAGCGGGTGGGGCCGGTGGGTGCAGTCTATGGTCTGGAGTCTGGAGACTAGAGATACGGATTCCTGTGGCGGCCTTGGGCCGCATTTTCTTTCTCACTTTGGGCCAAGCTGTTCGTGTGGGTCGAGTCCAAACCGAACGATTCAACGCGGCCCTGTGATCCGCCCAGAGAGCAGTACCTCCAGACTCCAGACTCCCGCTCCTTCCACTACCCTTACCCCATGCCCGATCCCGAATCCCTTCGCGACCAGCACAAGCGACGCCTGGCCTGGATGCCCTGGCTCTACTTCGCCCTGAAGCAGCGGCACCGGGCCTGGGCCGAGTCCTGGCAGGCGGAGGTCCAGGCGCGTCTCATCGCTCAGGAGACCGTTCAGCTCGGCGAAGGCTGCTTCATTGCCCCGGACGCCGCCATTTTCGGGGAGCCCGGTCGAGCTGTGGTGCTGGGCGACCGCTGCGCCATCGCCGCGCAGGCCTTCCTGCACGGCCCCATCACCCTCGGGAATGACGTCAGCGTCAATGCCGGGGCCCGGCTCGACGGCGGGCGGAAGGGTCTCGTGATCGGCGACGGCACCCGCATCGCCAGCGGTGCGGCCATCTATGCTTTCGACCACGGACTGAAGCCGGACCGCGACATCAAGGATCAGCCCGTGCGCTCCCGCGGCATCCGCGTCGGCCGCGATGTGTGGATCGGCGCAAACGCGGGCATCACGGACGGCGTCGTCATCGGCGACCATGCGGTGGTGGCCATGGGCGCCGTGGTCACGAGGGAAGTGCCGGAGTGGGCCATCGTGGCGGGCG
Source organism: Holophagaceae bacterium (assembly GCA_025355915.1). GTDB lineage: Bacteria > Acidobacteriota > Holophagae > Holophagales > Holophagaceae > Geothrix. The sequence continues at coordinate 3,939 of JANXYT010000380.1, read as the reverse complement.
TGCCCGCGGTGGTGGTGGGGGATCGCCGGAAGGGGTGAGGATGTCGCCCCCTGCCACGCGGCGGGGCCGAATGTTGCACTTCGCGCGGTCTCACGAGCCGGGAGAAACACCCAAAGCAATGTCGTTATTGGCCTTTCAACCTTGGCACGGGATGTGAGAACTCCCAGGACCGGGGCCTTTGTCATCCCGCCCCGAGATGGAGGCACCATGCGACATCTGGTCCTGCTCGCCCTCGTGGCCCTCGTGGCCTTGCCCTTGCCCGCCCGCGACCATTGGCGTGGCCCCCGCCGAATGATGGTCGAGGATTCCTTTCGCCCGTACCATCGCGGGTACGAGCGCCGCTGGGAGGCGGATCGCTGGGAGCGTCGCGGCCACGATCACCGCTACGTCCGCCGTGACGAGCGCCGTTACGAGCGCCGCTATGACTGCGACGATGACCGCGTCTTTCTCCGGCCCTTGCCCCGCCCCCTGGCGCCGCCCTTTCAGGGGCGAGTGGAACTCTGGCTCCACTGATTCGCGGGGAGTCGGATTCGCCTGAATTTGACAGCCGCTGTCCATTCGCTTTCGGCATATTGGAAGGACGCCCGACGCCCCACCCCCTGAATTTTTCCCGAGCCCAGGCCTTGACATCAGCGAAAAAAAGACGAATAATGGGTGAACGAGACCTACGGAGCTCCCATGCGGACCCCCTTTCGCCGTTTCGGTTACAAGTTCAGCGGCTACTTCATGGAATACGGCCCCGTCGAGGCCGAAAGCCCTGATGCTGCCAAGGCCGAGATCCGGCGGCGCCTGGGCGTGGGGCGGCTGCCCCAGGGATTCCAGATCTGGGATCTATCCGAGCGCCCCCTCACCCGCTGGCGGGTGGACGCCGCCAGCTGAGGTGACCTTTCCACAAGCCCTGGATCTGGCCCCGTAGGATCACGTCCCAACCAGAGAACCTTTATTGAGGCCCCGAGCAGGGTGTCAGCTCCGGTGGCCAGACCACCACGCCATGCCCTCGACGACGTCCTTCGCAATCTGATCCCGCAGGTGATCCACGGACGCGAACTTGGCCTCGCCGCGGATGCGATGGAGGAATCGCACCGCCATGTGGGCGCCATAGAGATCGCCCTCAAAGCCCGGCAGATGAGTCTCCACCGTGAGGCACTGGCCCTCAAAGGTGGGTTTCTCGCCCACGTTGGTAAGGCCCGGGTGTGAACCGCCATGGTGAGGCAGGAACGCTTCGGTCACGTAGACCCCGAAGGCCGGCAGCTGCTCCTGCTCCCAGGCCAGATTTGCGGTGGGAAAACCCAAGTGGCGACCGCGGCGATCGCCCTCCACCACCACACCCGTCAGGGCGTAGGGATGTCCCAGCAGCTGCGCCGCGGCCTCCACATCGCCCAGGTCCAGGGCCTCCCGAATGCGCGTGCTGGACAAGCGGCCTCCGTCCGGCGCGCGCAGGGCCAGCGTATGCACCTGGCAGCCGTGCGCGGCGCCCCAGGCCTCCAGGGTCTCCACGGTGCCACTGCGGTCCCTGCCGAAACAGAAGGCGCGGCCCACGTGCACCTCAACCGGCGCCAGGATCCGCCGGATCCGATCCAGGAAGGCCTCCGGTTCCAGCTCGGAAAAACCCCGGCTGAAGGGGATCACCCAGGCCAGGTCCATGCCTTCGGCCGCGAAAGCAGCCAGTCGCTGCTCCAGGGTCATGAGCAGTTTGGGTCGGCGCTGGGGGGCCACCACCACCGCCGGATGGGGATCAAAGGTCACCACCGCCGCCCGCTGACCCAGCGCCCGCGCCCGGCCCGCCGCCACCCGCAGCAGTTCCCTGTGGCCCGCATGGACCCCGTCAAAGGTGCCCAGGGTGACCACGAAGGGGCCGGAGGACGGCGCGACCTCCAGGGCATGACGCCAGACTTCCATCACTCGGCGCCGTCCTGCTCCGCGGGCCAGGCCAGGCTCGCAACCACACTACCGGCCAGGATCGCGGCGATGACCAACAGGCTGTACTGCACCGGGATGTGAACCCAGTTCGCGATGCACATCTTCACACCCACGAAGGCCAGCACCACGGCCAGGCCCGTCTTCAGGCGATGGAAGCGGTCCATCATCTTGGCCAGCAGGAAGTAGAGGCTCCGCAGGCCCATGATGGCGAAGATATTTGAGGTGTAGACCACGAACGGATCGCGGCTCACAGCCAGCACCGCAGGGATGGAATCCACGGCGAAGACCAGGTCCGTCACCTCGATGGTCAGGAGCACCAGCAGCATGGGGGTGGCGAAGCGCCGGCCTTCCCGCACCACCCAGAAATGCTCGTGGCCGCCGTTCTCGTCGTAGGGCACGATTCGCTTGAAGGCCCGCACCATGGCATTCTGCGTGGGGTCGGTATCCTCACCCTGCACCAGCAGCATCTTCAAGCCCGTATAGACCAGGAAGCCGCCAAACACATACATCATCCACTCGAAGCGGTTCAACAGGGCCGTACCCGCCAGGATCATGGCCGCCCGCATGATCAGCGCCCCGAACACACCCCAGAACAGCACCCGATGCTGGTGGCGCAAATCCACCTGGAAACTCTGGAACACCAGGACGAACACAAAGAGGTTGTCCACACTGAGGGACTTTTCCAGCACGTAGCCCGTCAACCACTCCAGGGCTTTCTGGGTGCCCTCGGCCTGGAAGATCAGGGCGTTGAAGATGAGCGCCAGACAGATCCAGACCGAACTCCAGACGGCCGCCTCGCGGACCGATGGGGCATGCACCTTCCGGTTAAAGACGCCCAGATCCAAGGCCAGCATCAGAAATACGAAGGCGTGGAATCCAGCCCAGGCCCACCAGGGCGCGGCTTGCAGCAGAGCGTCGACCAAGGGTCCTCCCGGACCATCAGCTTATCTGGATTGGAAGGAGCCTGGCATCCAACCCCTTAACGCGCAGGGGGCCCGCCGTGGGCCCCCTGGTGCCAGCGTGCCGCCCCCTACTTGCGGGTCTGGGCGTCGTGCTTCTGCCGCTTGATCCGGCGGCTTTCGCGGTTCTGTTCCTTGTTGATCTTGCCGGCTTCCTTCTTGGTGATCTTGCCATCGGCCTCGGCCTTGGCGATGTCCCGGTTGATCTTCCCCTCCTGGCGCTCCAGGCGGACGGTTTCTTTCGGGGTCAGGGAACCGCTGCTGACCCCCTGGCCAATGCGCTTCTGCTGACGCTCAGCGCGCTTCTCCATCTGCTGTTCGCGCTTGGGAGTGGCGGTCTGGGTGCCCGGTTCGGGGGTCTGGGCCACGAGCGAGGCGCCCAGAAGCAGCGAACCGAAGATGGCGGCGGTGACACGACCTGCGTTCATGGTGATTCCTTTCGGTCAGGGGCAACGGCCCCAGGGTGGACTACTCACGTCCCATGCCAGATGGGTATCTGACTTGACCCCAAGAATTCGCGAAAGGTTGAGGGAAGCCCCCGTAGAAGCTTGCCTCGTTGGATCGGCCTAGCTGATGCAGCCTGCCTCACCCAAGCCCGCCCGGAATCCCGCATCATGTCCAAATGAGCCTGCCTCGCCTGTTCCTGGATGCCCTGCCCGCCCTGGAGGGCCAACGGGTCCCCCTCGACCCCGAAGCCGCCCGCCATCTTATGGCCCTCCGCCTCAAGCCCGGCGCTGCCTTGGAACTGGTGCTGGGCGACCAGATCTGGAAGGCGGACCTGGCGGAACTGGACCGGGGCCGCGCCGTGGCCCGGCTCGTCTCCCCCCTGCAGGAGGACCGCGAACCGCCCATCGCGCTTCAGGCCTGTCTGCCGATCCCGGCCCAGCTCAGCTTGTTCGACGACTGGCTGCCGCCGCTGGTGGAGCTGGGCGTCACGCTTATCCAGCCCGTGGTCTACCAGCGCAGCGAGTTCGATGCCGCCAAGACCTCTGCCCGCCAGGACCGCTGGACGCGGATCATCCAGTCCGCCTGCGAGCAAAGCCACCGGAGCCGGCGGCCC
>JANXYT010000321.1 GCA_025355915.1 Holophagaceae bacterium | reverse complement strand
CACCGGTCAGCCGCGCGCGGGAGACGGCCAGCTTGACCCAGTCCCGGATGGGGGTGTCCTTGGCCTGACACATCCGGAAGATGTCGCCTGCCTCCACCGTCTGCTGCATGAGGGCCGTTCCGGCGGCGTCCACCACCCTGAAGATCCCGGGGCCCGGTGCGTAGAACGTCTTGTCGTGGGAGCCGTACTCCTCGGCCTTCTGGGCCATGAGGCCGACGTTCGGCACGCTGCCGATGGTCGCGACATCGAAGGCCCCGTGCTTCTGGCAGTCCTCGATGATGGTCTGGTAGATGGTCGCGTAGCAGCGGTCCGGGATCATCGCGACCGTGTCGTGCAGCTTCCCGTCCGGGCCCCACATCTTCCCCGAATCGCGGATGACGACGGGCATGGAGGCATCGACGATGATGTCGTTGGGCACATGCAGGTTCGTGATGCCCTTGTCGGAGTCGACCATGGCGAGGGTGGGCCGGGTCTTGTAGACGGCCTGGATATCCGCCTCGATTGCTGCCCGCTCGGCTTCCGGCAGGCTCTGGATCTTCGCGTAGAGCTCGCCCAACCCGTTGTTGATGTTGACGCCCAGTTCCTTGATCACGGCCGCGTGCTTCTCGAACACGTCTTTGTAGAAGACGGACACTGCGTGGCCGAACATGACCGGGTCGGAAATCTTCATCATCGTCGCCTTGAGGTGCAGCGACAGGAGCAGGCCGTCCTTTTTCGCGGCCTCGATCTCCTGGGCATAGAACGCGCGCAGGGCGGCGATGTTCATCACTCCGGTGTCGATGATTTCGCCGTCCAGGAGCGGTGTCTTCTCCTTGAGGACCTTGACGGTCCCGTCGGCGGCCACGAACTCGATTCGCACCGTCGTCGCTTTCGCAACGGTCATGGAGGTTTCGCTGCCGTAGAAATCGCCACTGGTCATATGGGCGATCCGAGTCTTGGAATCCGGGGTCCAGGCGCCCATCTTGTGCGGGTGCTTCCTGGCGAAATTCTTCACGGAGAGAGGGGCTCGGCGGTCGGAGTTGCCCTCACGCAGCACAGGATTCACGGCACTGCCAAGCACCTTGGCGAACCGCACCTGGAGCGCCTTCTCCGCATCATTCTTGGGCTGTTCGGGATAGTCCGGGAGGCTGAAGCCCTGGGATTGCAGCTCCTTGATGGCGGCGATCAGCTGGGGAATGGAGGCGCTGATGTTGGGTAGCTTGATGATGTTGGCTTCGGGCCGCTGAGTGAGTGCTCCGAGTTGCATCAGGTTGTCGGGGACCTTCTGGCTTTCAGTCAATGTGTCGGGAAAGGTCGCCAGGATGCGGCCTGCAAACGAGATGTCGGAAGTCTCGACGGCAATGCCCGTTCCCTTGGTGAAAGCCTGAATGATGGGGAGCAGGGAATACGTTGCCAATGCAGGGGCTTCGTCAATATCCGTCCAGATGATCTTTTGCGTCGTCATGGTCTCTCCTTGTTTTTCGGGTGCCGCCCGGGTCAGGACGACCGGCGGTTCCCATCTGTTCGAAGAACGGGTAACAAGGCAGACTCCCACGGGGAAAGCCTTGTTTCAAGCGGCTTTGCCCAGGGAGAAGGTGGTTTGGGACTTCGGTCACGTAGGGGCTTTCAGCCCTCCACTGGCATGGAAGATCCAGACGCCGCCTTGACGGCTCCGCGGGTCACGGCGAAATCCATGCGTCCCAGGTTCACGCCCCCGAAACCCACCTGGAAGATCAGCGTTTCGCCGTTCGCCTGCGGCACCTTGGTGGGTTTCTCCAGGAACGTGTGGCTGTGGCCGCCGATGATGGCGTCGATGCCCGCCACCTGGCCCGGCATCTGCAGATCATCCGGGGCGCTGCCATTCAGGTTGTAGCCCAGATGGGAGAGGACCACCACCAGATCGACCTTCTCCACGTCGCGCAGGCGCTTCACGATGGGCTTCAGGCTTTCGTAGGGATCCCTCCAGGTGATCCCCTGGTGATTCTTCGGGGCCACCAGGCCGGCGAAGGCCACACCTACGCCTGTGATGCCGACACGGATGCCCGGGAACTCGCGCACCACAAAGGGGCGGACCCGCTTACCCAGGGCGGGCGCGCCCTGGCAGTCGAAGTTGCAGTTCACGAAAGGGAAGGCCGGGTTCGCGTGCTTGAGCTGCTCCATGGATTCCATGGCCTCCACCAGCATCCCGACGCCATTGTCGAAGTCGTGGTTGCCCAGGGTCCCCGCGTCGTACCCCACCATGCGCATGAGCTGGTAATCGAGGCGGCCCTTGTAGCGGTTGAAGTAGGGCGTGCCCTGGAAGGTGTCACCCGCGTCCAGTAGCAGGACGGAGCCCAGCTGCTGGCGCAGCTGCTTCACCAGGGTGGCCCGGCGGGCGACGCCGCCTAGGCCACTGATGGCGCCGTTGCCTGGGCCGAAGGGCTCGATGCGGGAATGGGTGTCGTTGGTGTGCAGCAGGGTGATGCGGCCCGAGGCGAGGGCAGGGGCACCCGAGGCCCGCAGGGATACCTGCGAGGCGACGGTGGCGGCACCGAGAGAGGCGAGGAAATCGCGACGGTCCATCATCAGCACCTACAGCTTGAATTTCTTGTCGCGGATGGCTTCCTGGATCGGGACAGGAATGGTGTAGCGGCCCGGAGCAGGGGGGAGCAAGTCCTTCTTGGCCGCCGCCAGGGCAGCGCACTGGTCCAGCAGCATCTGGCGCAGGGTGATGCCGGTGGTGAAGGGCTTGCGGCCCTTCTTCAGCGTGGGAATGGAATCGCCGCCGCCGTAGAGGTAATCGGACGTGGCCAACTTCACCGTGACCGCGGGGTCGATGGGGCTGCCGTCCTCCCAGGTGAGGATGAACGTCGCGGCCTCCGGCGGGCCCGCTACCACCGCCTTCACGCCTGAGCAGGGC
>JANXYT010000299.1 GCA_025355915.1 Holophagaceae bacterium | reverse complement strand
TGCTGCCCGCCCTACGACCAACCCGAGGCTCTGGACCGTTTCGAGTGCCGGCTGCCAATGGTCACCGAACGGGCTCTGGAGTTCTGTACGGATCTAGGTGCCACGGCCACCTGGTTCTGTCTGGGGGACCAGGCCCGGCGGCACCCGGAGCTGCTGCGGCGCATCGGCGCAGAAGGCCACGCCATCGGCCTGCATGGGCTGACACACCGCCGGGCCTTCGAGATGGACCGCGCCACCTGGCGCGCCTCGGTACGAGATGGCAAGGCCCTCCTGGAGGATCTGACGGGCCATCCCGTGGCGGGCTACCGCGCCCCGGAATGGAGCCTGCGGGGCCCTGCGGCCGACTGGTGGCGGGATCTGCCGGAACTGGGCTTCCGCTACGACTCCAGCCGCGTCCCCCTCGCCGTCATCGGGAATCCCTCCGCCCCCAGGCGCCCTTATCAGCTGACCGAAGGCCTGTGGGAGCTGCCGCCCCCCGTGCTATGGTCCGGTCCGGTCCGCATGCCCCTCTGGGGCTGGGGACCGCGGGTGCTGCCCTTCAGTCTGGTCCGCCGGGAGCTGGAGGCGCTGGCGCAGGAGGATGCAGGCACGCCGCTGGTTCTGCACCCATGGGAGCTGGACCCGGATCAGCCTCGGCTTCCCGGCATTTCCCTGGGCCATCGCTATACCCACGGAGCCGGGCTCCGTGGGTACGAAGGCCGGCTTCGAGAGCTCCTGGAAGGGTTCCGGCTCACGAGCCTCGAGGCCTGGGTGGAAGCCCAATGAAGGGCCTGCCCCTCATCCTGCTTGCCCCCTCCGAGGACAAGGCCTCCGGCGGCGTCCGGGGGCGGCTCTCAGAGACGCCTGCCCAGCGCTGGGTGCGGGAGCGGCTGGTGGCTTTGGCCAAGGCCGGGTCACCCGAGGCGTTGAAGAAGGCCTTCGCTGTGAAGGAGCTGGCCCTGGACAAGGCGCGCTCCGAGGCGCTGGCACTGGCCGGGCCCGTGCCTCTGCTGTCGGCACTCTCGAGGTACACCGGCGTGGCTTTCCAGGCCCTGGACGCGTCCTCGCTGCCACCGGAGGCGTGGTCGCAGGTGTTCATCCTTTCCAACCTGCGCGGCCTGGTGCGCGGTGACGAGCCCGTGCCGCCCTACAAGCTCAAACCTGGTGCCATCCCGGGCCTGAAGGTGCACTGGCGAAAGGCGCTCCGCCTGCCACTGGAGGCGATGCCGGAGGGCGACCTATGGGAGTTGCTGCCCGGTGATTCCGCAGATCTGCTGAAGGGCTGGGTGCGGCCCCGGCATACGCTGGAGATCTTTGACGACCGGGGCACGGCCATTAGCCACTTCTCGAAGAAATACCGGGGCCTCCTGGCCCGCTGGATCCTGACGCACCAGCAGGGCGACCCCCGCAAGGTGTTGAAGGGCCACATCCCGGGTTGCCGATGGGCAGGAGTATCCGAAAACGATCGGGGCGGCATGGCCCTCCGGCTGGTGGTGGAACCATGAGCGACGCCTGCAACCGCACCCCCTTCTGGCAGCGCCAGCCCCGGCTCCCCCTCGACGTTCAACGGTTCCTCCAGGACCGGATGGAGGCGGCGCTGCAGAGACCGGAGGCCCGCCGGGCCCTGGTCTGGCCCACCATCCTGGGAGCCCCTGGGCTGCGGGAGGCCCATCCCGGCGGGATACCGGAACCGGCGTTGCTGAGCCACGCCGCCCGGATGCTGGGCGCCCTGGGTCACCATGATCCCGCCTGCGCTTGGCGGGCAAACCTCGCGGACTGGCCGGACACCGCCGAAGGCGGACCCGAGGGCTGGCGTCCGGCCTCGATCTGGGGCGCCTGGGGGCCGCTGGTGAGCCTGCGGTGCGGCTGGCAGCTGGCCGCGCTCACGCCGCTGCCTCTGGGGGAGCGCTACCCGCTGGCCTGCGGGGTGTCTCTCTTCAACCACGGTCTCTACCACGAGTGCCACGATGCCCTGGAACCCCTGTGGGCCGCTGCGGAAGGCGAGCTGAAGGACCGGCTTCAGGGGCTCATCCTTCTGGCGGGTGGCTACCACCATCTCCAGCAGCACAACCGGCGAGGCCTGGTGGCCCTCTGGGGGGAGGCGCTGGAGCGCCTGAAACCCTGCGGTGGCCGAGTCACCACGCCCTGGGGGGAGGTGCGGGCCGAGGCCTCGCTGGACCTGACGGCTCGACGGCTGGACCATGGGACTCGTAAGACTGATCCTGCGGATCTCTCGCCCCTCTGGGGCTTGGACCGCCCCACCTGGGAGCTGGCATGAGTCCAACAGTCGATCTGCTGGTCCTGGGGGCGGGGATCGCCGGGTGTTCGGCGGCCCTGCGGGCTGCGGATCTGGGAGCCTCCGTCGTGCTGGTGGCCAAGGATGAACTGGGAGGCACGAATACCTCGTGGGCCCAAGGCGGCATCATTGGCTTGGCCCCGCCCGAAGAGGGCGACTCGCCGGACCTGCTTGCCTCGGACATCGAAGGGGCGGGCGCTGGACTCTGTCGGACAGAAGCCGTGCGGTTGCTTGCGGAGGAGGGCCCCAAGCTCTGCCGCAGTTTTCTCTGGAAGCACCTGGGCGTGCCCTTCGACCTGGGGGCCAACGGCACCCCGGACCCCACGGCCGAGGCCGCCCACAGTGCGCGGCGCATCTACCATGCCAAGGACGCTACCGGCTTGGCGATCCAGACCGCCCTCAGCGAGGCCGTGCGGAAGCATCCGAACATCCGTGTGCGGGAGCGGCTCTGCCTGGTGGACCTCATCACCAGCCCCCATCACTGTGTCAACCCGGTGCGGGTCTACGAGCCCATCCGCGTGCACGGCGCCTACCTCTTCGATCCAGTTACGGGCGAAGTGGAGGGGGCGCTGGCCCAGCGGACCCTGCTGGCCACGGGCGGTCTGGGGTATCTGTATCTGCACACCACCAATCCGCCCAGCGCCACCGGGGACGGACTGGCCGCGGCCTACCGGGCCAGCGCCCGCATCGTGAACTGCGAGTACGTGCAGTTCCACCCCACGGCGCTCTACGTGCCAGGCAAGCCCAGAACCCTGCTGACCGAAGCGCTCCGCGGGGAAGGAGCCCGGCTGGTCAATCGGAAGGGCGAACGCTTCATGGCGAAGTACGAGCCGGAACACCTGGAACTGGCCCCGCGCGATGTGGTGAGCCGGGCCATCTTCCAGGAGATGGCAGCCAGCGGTGAGGCCTGCGTCTATCTGGATCTGACGCCGGTAGCGGCGAAGCTGGACCTGGACGTGCACTTCCCCACGGTGATGGCGGCCTGCCGGGCCGAGGGCCTCGACCCGCACCGCCAGCCCATTCCCGTGGTCCCTGCGGCCCATTACTTCTGCGGTGGTGTGCTGGTGGATTTGGACGGCCATACGAGCCTTCCAGGGCTTTTTGCTGCGGGCGAAGTGGCCTGCACGGGGCTGCACGGGGCAAACCGCCTCGCCTCCACCAGCCTGCTCGAGGGGCTGCTGTGGGGCTTTCGCAGCGCAGAAGCGGCCGTGCGCGAGCTGGCCGGGGCTTCCCTGCCTGACCCAGGCGATCTCGCGGAGTGGCGGATGCCCGAGGCTCCCCAGGCAATGGACCCTCTGCTCATCGACCAGGACTGGGGGCTCATCCGCAGCACGTTGTGGAACTACGCCGGCATCGTCCGCACCGGCGCCCGGCTGGAGCGTGCCAAGGCCGACCTGCACTACCTGGCCCACCGCATCGAGCGCTTCTACCACGAAACCTCGCTCAGCCGCGAGCTGCTGGAACTGCGCAGTGGCATCCTCTGCGCCCGTCTCATCCTGAATGCTGCCCTGCAGAATCCTGAAAGCCGGGGGTGTCATTACCGGGTGGATTGATACCTGCTTCGTGGAGGAATATCAATCCCCGAGGAAGAAGGCTCGCGACATGGCCAGATAGTCACAGTGGCCAGGGGCCCGCGCCTTCCCGCACCAGGAGGGGCTCATCGCCGCTGAGGTCCACGATGGTGCTGGGAACCCCCAAGGGCTGCCCGCAGTCCACCACCAGGTCCAGGGCATGGCCGAGTTCCTCCTCGATTTCCCAGGATGTATTCAGCATGGGCTGGTCCGGCAGCGTGGCGCTGGTGGTGATGATGGGCTCGCCGAGCAGCGACACCAGCGCGTGGCAGAAGGGTTGGTCGGGAATGCGGAGGCCGACCACCTGCTTGTTCTGGAGGTAGCGCGGCACTTCGCGGCTGGCGGGCAGCAGCACCGTGTAGGGCCCCGGCAGCATTTGTTTCAGGAGGCGAAAGGTGGGCGTGTCCAGATGACGTGTATAGCGGCAGAACATCTCCATGTCAGAGCACAGGATGGACATGGGTTTCTTGGGATCGCGGCCTTTGAGTAGCTGAATGTGGTCGACGGCCTTCTTGCGGGAGGCGAGGCAGCCCAGGCCGAACAGGGTATCGGTCGGATAGGCGATGACACCGTCGCGCCGCAGCAGCTCGGCGATGCGCTCAAGGTGGCGCGCCTGGGGCGTTTCGGGATGCAGCGTGAGGATCATGGGAGATCCAGCGCTTCCCAGCGGGCTCGCCCAGCGGAAGGATGATCCTGGGGCCGCTGGAAGAAGCGCTCCGCCAGGGCCGGGTCCATCCCTGCGGACACGCCGCTGCGCTTGGCCTGGAGGGCCAGCAGCGCCATGGCCGTGAGGCTGTCGGTGATTTCACCGCTGAGCACGCGACGAAGGCAGATCTGGAACGGCTCGCGGTGGAGCAGCAGTTCCTCGTCGTCCTCCGCAGGGTGGCCCTCTGCGGGGGTGAGGCCGGTGGCCAGGAAGAGGAAGGCTTCCTCCTCCGTGGAGGAATTGCTGGGGTGGAAGAAGCACAGCGGTTCCCAGACCTGGGCGCTGAGGCCGGCTTCCTCCGCCAACTCACGCCGCATGGCCTCGAAGGGACTTTCCGATATATCGCCACCACCCTCGGGGATCTCCCAGGAATAGGTCTCCAGGGGGTAGCGCCACTGGCCCACCAGCACCACGCGATCATCTTCATCCAGGGCCAGCACGCCGCAGGCGGTACGCCGGAACCCGCAGACCGCATAGCGGCCCTCGGCGCCCTTCCGGTGCCGGAAGCGGTCTTCGCGGATCCGGATCCAGGGCGAATCATAGATGAAGCGCCGGTCCAGGACCGTGTAGGGGTCCGGATGCTCGGGCCGGGGCAGGGGCGTCAGATCCATCTTTTGAACATAACAAAACGCCCGCATTCGCGGGCGTTTTGCAGGATGCAAAGCGGCCTACCGGCGCAGGCCGAGGCGCTCGATCAGGACGGCGTAGCGTTCTTTGCTCTTCCGCTTGAGGTAGTCGAGCAGGCGGCGGCGCTGGCCGACCATGATCATGAGGCCGCGGCGGCTGTGGTAGTCCTTGGTGTGGATCTTGAAGTGCTCAGTGAGGTCGTTGATGCGCTTGGTGAGGATCGCGACCTGCACCTCAGGCGAACCCGTATCCGACTCGTGCTGCTTGTAGTCGTCGATGATGATTTTCTTTTGTTCCACGTCCAGGGCCATGGAGACTCCTTTTCGGGGGATCGCCCGTCACCCATTCCTCAGTCCCGTACCGAAGGTGGGTCGATTCCGGAAGAGGGCCGGAAACCCTTGTCAATCACTGAGGTGAACACCAGCACTTCATGGTGATGACGGCCTCTGGCCGTCATCCTTGGCTTCGCTGGCGCTCAGCCTGCGGACCGCAATGCTCCCTTCGGTCGCATTCGGCCCTATTTTTTACCGGCAAGGCCGGTGAAAAAATGGTGCGGATAGAGGGACTCGAACCCCCACGTCTTGTGAA
>JANXYT010000271.1 GCA_025355915.1 Holophagaceae bacterium | reverse complement strand
GCCCTGGAGGATGTCCGCTTCGCCATCGCCGCCGCCAACCTGAACCGGCCCAAGGGGGATCTGTCCAACGACAGCACGGCCTGGTCCATCACCACCACGGACCAGATGATGAAGGCGTCGGACTACCAGCCGCTCATCATCCGCTATCGCAATGGCAGCGCCATCCGTCTGTCCGACGTGGCCCGGGTCACCGATTCAGTGGAGAACGTCCGCAACGGGGGGCTGTCCAACGGTGTCCCCGCCATCATCGTGCCCATCTTCCGCCAGCCGGACGCCAACATCATCGAGACCGTGGATCACGTACGGGCCATTCTTCCGCAACTGCAGGCCTCCCTGCCTCCCGCCATGGAATTGAAGGTGCTCATCGATGCCACCCGGACCATCCGGGCCTCGGTGCGGGACGTGCAGCTGGCGCTCGGGATCTCCATCGGCCTGGTGATCCTCGTCGTCTTCGTCTTCCTGCGGAGCGTGCGGTCCACCCTCATCCCCAGCGTGGCCGTGCCCATCTCCTTGATCGGCACCTTTGGTGTCATGTACCTGCTGGGCTACACCATCGACAATCTGTCGCTCATGGCGCTCACCGTGGCCACGGGCTTCGTGGTGGACGACGCCATCGTGGTGGTGGAGAACATCACGCGGCACCTGGAAGACGGCATGCAGCCCATGGAGGCGGCCCTCCACGGCGCCAAGGAGATCGGCTTCACGGTCATTTCCATCAGCATCTCGCTCATTGCCGTCTTCATCCCCATCCTGCTCATGGGGGGCATTGTCGGCCGGCTCTTCCGGGAATTCGCCGTCACCCTCTCGGTAGCCATCGTGATCTCGATGGTGGTGTCGCTCACCACCACACCCATGATGTGCTCGCTGCTTCTCCGGCCCCACGCGGAGCAGACACACGGCCGAGTGTTCCAGGCGACCGAGCGGGCCTTCCAGTGGATTCTGCGCCACTACGAGACCTCTCTCACCTGGGTGCTGCGCCATCAGCGGTTCACCCTGGCTGTGGCCCTCGGCACCATGATCGCCACCGTGGGCCTCTACATCATCATCCCCAAGGGCTTCTTCCCTCAGCAGGACACGGGCCGCGTGACCGGCTCCATCCAGGCGGCCCAGGATATTTCCTTCGCGGGCTTGGAAAAGCTGATGACGGAGTACGTGGCCATCGTGCAGGCCGACCCCGACATTGAAAGCGTCACCGCCTTCGTGGGGGGCGGTAACACAGGTCGCATGTTCGCGTCCCTGAAGCCCAATGATCAGCGCAAGGCGACCGCTGACCAGATCATTGGCCGGCTGCGGGGCAAGACCGCCCACATCGCCGGTGGCACGCTCTTCATGCAGCCGGTGCAGGACCTGCGGCTGGGCGGCCGCCCCTCCAGCTCCCAATACCAGTACACGCTCCAAGGCGATGATGCCCGGGAGCTGTTCGAGTGGACCCCGAAGGTGGTCCAGAAACTCAAGACGGTCCCCCAGCTGGCAGATGTCAATTCGGATCTCCAGAACAAGGGCCTGGAGGCCTCCCTGGTCATCGACCGGGCCACGGCCTCCCGCCTGGGCATCACGCCCCAGGCCATCGACAGCACCCTGTACGACGCCTTCGGCCAGCGGTTCGTCTCCACCATCTACACGGCCCTGAACCAATACCACGTCGTCATGGAAGTGGATTCCCCGTTCATGCAGACACCGGATGGCCTGCGTCACACTTATGTCCGCTCCACCACCGGAAACCTGGTGCCCCTCAGCGCCTTCACCACCCTGGAGCGCCGGAACACGGCACTCTCCGTGAACCACCAGGGCCAGCTGCCTTCCGTGACCCTCTCGTTCAACCTGCCGGTGGGTGTAGCCCTGGGCGATGCCGTGGCCGCCATCGATAAGGCGGAGCAGGAAATCCACCTGCCGGGCACGCTGCGGGGCAGCTACATGGGCACGGCCCAGGCCTTCAAGGCCTCCCTCGCCAACCAGCCCCTGCTATTGCTGGCGGCCCTGCTGGTGGTCTACATCGTGCTGGGCATGCTCTACGAAAGCCTCATCCACCCCTTGACCATCCTGTCGACCCTGCCATCGGCGGGGGTGGGCGCCCTGCTGGCCCTGCTGGCCTTCCGCACCGAACTGAGCGTCATTGCGTTCATCGGCATCATCCTGCTCATCGGCATCGTGAAGAAGAACGCCATCCTCATGATCGACTTCGCCATCGAGGTCGAGCGCCGGGAGGGCACCACCCCCGAGCGGGCCATCTACCAGGCCTGCCTCCTGCGCTTCCGGCCCATCACCATGACCACCATGGCGGCCATGCTGGGGGGCCTGCCCCTGGCCATCGGCATGGGCACGGGGTCAGAGCTGCGCCAGCCCCTGGGCATCGCCATTGTGGGCGGCCTGCTCTTCAGCCAGCTCCTCACCCTCTACACCACCCCCGTGATCTACCTCTACATGGACCGGGCCCGGCTGCGGTGGGCTCGGTGGCGGAAGCGGAAACCCGTCATGGCCTTGCAAGAATAGAAGCTGAAACCGCCGATGACGCAGATTGGCGCAGATGCAATGCCCCAGGGGAAAGACGGACGAGAGCGGAGGCGGTTCCTGCTCCGAGTTCCCCAGCTATCCCCCGCTGCTCCGCGAACCTCCATTTGCCAAGCCTTGGTGGAATAAGTGAGATTGGATGTGGCCCCGAAGTCCTATCTGCGCCATCTGCGGTTGAACCCTGTTTTGGTTTTCAATTGCCCCTCGCCCTGGCCCACCCGGCCCACCCTCAAGGCTTGAGCCCAGCGCCCCCGGATGCGATCCTGTAAGGCTATGAAACTCGATCGGCTCGGCGACTTCCAACGCACCCACCGCAACGGTGACCTGCGCCTCGACCATGCGGGGCAGACCGTGCGCCTGCTCGGCTGGTGCCGCCGGGTGCGCAACCTCGGCTCGCTCATCTTCCTGGATCTCCGCGACCGCTGGGGTCTGGTGCAGCTGGTGGCCAACGAGGAGACCGCCGATCCCGACCTGCTGGCCAAGCTCAAGGCCGTGCGCAGCGAGTTCGTGCTGGCCGCCGAAGGCGTGGTGGCCGAGCGGGAAAGCAAGAACCCCAACATGGCCACGGGCGACATCGAGATCCGCCTGACGGGCCTGCGCATCCTCAACACCGCCGCACCCCTGCCCTTCCCTCTGGAGGACGAGGGCGTGGGCGAGGATCTGCGCCTGACCTACCGGTTCCTCGACCTGCGTCGCGACAAGCTCCAGCGGAACCTGCTGCTCCGCAGCGAGGTGACAAACCTCACCCGCAATCATTTCCGTGAGCTGGATTTCATCGAGATCGAGACCCCCATCCTCACCAAGTCCACGCCCGAAGGCGCCCGCGACTACCTGGTGCCCAGCCGCATGCACCCAGGGGAATTCTTCGCCCTGCCGCAGAGCCCGCAGCTTTTCAAGCAGCTGCTCCAGGTGAGCGGCTTCGAGCGCTACATCCAGATCTGCCGCTGTTTCCGCGACGAGGACCTGCGCGCCGACCGCCAGCCCGAGTTCACCCAGATTGACGTGGAGATGAGCTTCGTGCGCCAGGAGGACGTCCAGGGCGTCATCGAGCCGCTCATGGTGAAGCTGGCGAAAATCGTCGGCAAGGAGGTCACCGCGCCCTTCCCCCGCCTGCCCTACCGGAACGCCATGGAATGGTACGGGTCGGACAAGCCCGACCTCCGCTGCGGCCTGAAGATCCAGGACGTGACGGGTCTCTTCGCCGCCAGCGGCTTCAACCTCTTCCGCGCCGCCGCCGATAGCCAGGGGCAGCGCCGCGTGCGGGCCCTGTTCTTCCCCGGCGAGGCCGCGGGTTTGCTCAGCCGCAAGCAACTGGACGGCTACCAGGAACAGGCCAAACAGATGGGCGCCGGTGGCCTGCCCTATGCCAAGTGGGGCAAGGACGGGCTCTCCAGCAGCTTCAAGAAATTCCTGGACGAGGGTGCGGAAGCGGCCCTGAAGGACCTCTTCCGCGCCAACGCCGAAGGCGCAAGCGCCGGCGGCGAAGGCCTGGCGGTCTTCGCCGTGGGAACGGATGCCCAGACGTCCAAAGTCCTGGGTGACCTCCGCACCAAGATCGCTACAGACCTCGCCGCCACCGAGAAAGATCCGACTCTCTCCACGCTTTTCCATCACAAACATGCGTACGCGTTTTTGTGGATAACAGACTTCCCGTTGCTGGAATGGAGTGAGGAGCACCAGCGCTTCGTCGCCTGCCATCACCCCTTCACCAGCCCCCATCCCGACGACATGGACCTGCTGGAAACGGATCCCGGTGCCTGCCGCGCCGTGGCCTACGATCTGGTGCTCAACGGCTACGAAGTGGGTGGCGGCAGCATCCGCATCCATGACGCCGACACGCAAAGCCGCCTGTTCCGGACCATCGGCATCGGCGAGGCCGAGGCCAGGACCAAGTTCGGGTTCCTGCTGGATGCCCTGGCTTTCGGTGCCCCGCCCCACGGCGGCCTGGCCCTGGGCCTCGATCGTCTGGTCATGCTGCTGGCGGGCGTGGACAACATCCGCGAGGTCATCGCCTTTCCCAAGACTGCCCAGGCCCGCTGCCTCATGACGGACGCGCCCGGCCCCGTGGACGAGCGCCAGCTCCGCGAGCTGCACCTCCTGCAGGACACCAAGCAGACCTACCGCGTGGGCGCCGTGTTCTTCGAAAGCGCCGAAGGGGGAAGTCCCGAACTGCGCGGTCAGGCCCTCCAGCAGATCGGCCAGATGACGCCCCGCCAGGCGCAGGGCCTCGTCACCCTCGACGCCCAAGGCCAGATCCTCGATACCCAGACGCTCAGCGGGCCGACGTTCGAGTTCTGAGCTGGGCTCTGCAGCCTTCGCCAAGCCGCTTTGTGTGACAATAGGTTTGGCCACGAGAAGCGATAAGGAACCCCATGACTGCAACGCCCGAGAAAGCTCCCAAGAAGGTCAAAGAGAAGCGGCAATCGCCCGAAGAACGGCTTCAAGCCATGCGTTATAACCACATGATGTATGGCCCAACGGCGGGGGAAATGCGACCAGCCCCCAAGAAAGTGAATTATGGGGCCGCCTACCTTAACCATCCGAAATTCCAGGGCTTGATGACTGCCTTTAAAAAAGGGGCGACGTTTCAATTCGATGTCACGGAAAAGGGCAAGGTCTATACCATCGCCACGGATGGATCTCATATCTCCTTCGATGGCAAAATTATTTACTATTCTCGCCCATTAAATAAACACGAAGAGAACCTGCTTCTGGATAGGGCGGCAACGATTCAATACCAGGCAACCGATGCGCTGGTTCATTTGGCTTTTGCCGTGCTTCGTAGTTTTTCAGAACTGGGCACGCACCTGTTGTCCTACATGAACCATCAATTCTATTACGGTGCTGAAACGTTGGAATCAGGTATCGCTGACCAGGGGCCCAATCTCTTGGTCGGCTCGTACAAACACAACAAAGTCCTCGAAAAATCCAGAAAGTAGACACCTGACCCTCACCCTCCGCCACAAAGCCCAGGCCATCCTCCGCGGGGTGGGCTGGGACCTTGCGCCACCCCCGGTCATCTGGTCCCCCAGAATGGCGCGCTGCGCGGGGCTGTTCGTCATCGAGAAGGATTCGCGCGGCAAGTGGCATCCCGAAATTCGCCTCAGCATCCCCCTGCTCCGCCGCCGGGACTGGCCATGGCCCCAGCAGGTGTGCGGGATGCACTGCCACGATCCCGAATCCATTCAGCAGCGCATCCTCGAGCACGAGCTCATCCACTACAAGCTCTGGATGGATCGGGAGAAGGATTGGGGCCACAGTGAGCGCTTCCGGCAGCTGGCCAGGGATGTGTTCGGGCACCAGAGCATCACGCATGGCATCGGTCACGAAGAGTAGACTCCTCGAATGACTGTCTGGGATCCCGCCCTGCTTATCGCACCGCCGCTCACAGACGCGGATGACCGGCTGCCACAGGCTCACAAGCTGTACGCGCTGCGGACGCTGCCGATGGGAGACATCCGGGCCGTGGGGTTCGACATGGATCACACCCTGGCTCGCTACCGATCTCCAGAGATCGACGAACTGGCCTTCAAGAAGGCCGCCAGGCTGCTGGTGCGGGACCGGGGCTACTCGCCCTGGCTGCTGGAAATCGAGTACGATCCGGCCTTCGCCGTGCGCGGCCTGGTGCTGGACGGGCTGCGGGGCAACCTGCTGAAGCTCAACCGCGAACGCCAGGTGGTGAGAGCCTGCCACGGCAGCCGGGTCATGGCGCGGCCCCATTTTGAGGCCATCTACAGCCGGCGCCGCCTGTCCACGGCGGCCAAGGGCTTCCGCAACATCGACACGCTGTTCGAGATTCCCGAGAGCCACCTCTTTGCCCGGATGGTGGATGGCCTGGACCTGGGCGTGCTGAAGGCCGAGAACTACCTCGAGCTGTTCCGGGACGTGCGCTGGGCCATCGATCTCGTGCATCGCAACGGCGAGATGAAGGCGGAGATCCTTGAACACCGGAACTTCTTCATCCCGCAGGATCCCAGCCTGGCGCTGGCGCTGGATCGTTTGAAACGCGGCGGCAAGAAGCTGTTCCTGCTCACCAACAGTGACTGGGGCTTTACGGACGGCGTGATGGGCCACCTGCTCCACGGACAGGATGAGGCCCGCCCTCTCTGGACGGACTACTTCGATCTCGT
>JANXYT010000233.1 GCA_025355915.1 Holophagaceae bacterium | reverse complement strand
AGGGTCCTCATCCCTGCGGCTGCCCCTCTTTCATCAGGGCAGAAAGCGCCTTGAACTGGGGATGGTTCTTGTCCCGCGCCCACTCGAAGGCCACGGATTCGTGGTTGGTGATCGTGGCCCCGGCCGCCGCCATGCGCTCCAGGGCGTGCTTCCGGTATTCCTCCCCCCGGCCACTGACCGCGTCCCAGCAGAGGTGCACCTCGTGACTTGAAACCAGGAGTTCGAGCACGGTCTGCATGACGCAGACATGGGCCTCGATGCCCGCCACCACGATCTGGCGCTGCTGGGGACGCAGGACGGGCCGAGCCTGCTGCAGGAGGCCTTCGAAGCCCACATCCCCGCAGCACCCAAAGGCGGTTTTCTCCAGGAAGAAGGTCGGTGTGGACAATCCGTCGAAGGTTTTTCGGAGGCTTTCCTCCGTGGGCCCGATGCCCTTGGGGTACTGCTCCGTCAGCACCACCGGGACGGAGAAGAGGTCCGCCAGCCGCATGAGGCGCCGCGCCGATTCCAACACCAGCGCTGGGCGATGCACCATGTGGACGAGCTTGCCCTGCAAATCGATGAGGACCAGGATGCTGCGGGTCGAATCGAGCAAAGACATGGATCTCTCCTACCAGACCTTCACGCGATCCGCCGGGGCCAGGTACAGGGCCTGGCCGGGTTTCACCTGGAAGGCGGGGTACCAGGCGTCGAGGTTCCGGACGGTGGCGGGCCGGTAGGCGGCGGGGGCGTGGCCGTCCGTGAGGATCTGTTGGCGGAGCAGCGGCTCGCGGGTCTTCTCCCGCCAGCTTTGGGCGTAGCTGATGAAGAACTGCTGATCGCTGGTGAATCCCTGCACCACGGGCGCCACCTTGCCGCCCAGCGATAGGCGGTAAGCATCGTAGGCGGCGGCGAGGCCGGCCACATCCGCGATGTTCTCGCCCAGGGTCAGCTTGCCGTTGATGGGCAGGCCCGGGAAGGGCTGGTAGGCGTCGTACTGCTTCACCAGCTGGTCGGCGGAGGCCTGGAAGTGTTTCAGATCCTCCGGCGTCCACCAGTTGTTCAGCTTGCCGGTGGCGTCGAAGAGTGAACCAGAATCATCAAAGCTGTGGCTGATCTCGTGGCCGATCACGGCGCCGATGGAGCCGTAGTCCATGACCATGGGCCGCTGGGGATCGAAGTAGGGGGGCTGCAGGATGGCCGCCGGAAAGTTGAGGGCGTTCATGACCGGCAGGTTCACGGCATTCACGGTCTGGGGCGTCATCACCCATTCCGTACGGTCGATGGGGCGTCCCAGCTTGCGCAGGTTGCGGGCGTATTCGAAGCGCTCGGCGCGTTCGGCGTTCCCGAAGGCGTCGCCCGCCACGATCTGAAGCCCCTGATAGTCCTGCCAGCGATCCGGGTAGCCCACGCCCACCTTCAGGGCGGTGAGCTTGGCGATGGCCTTGGCCTTGGTGGCTGGGGACATCCAGTCCAGCTGCTCGATGCGGGCGCGGAAGGCCGCGATGAGATTGGCGACCATGGCCTGGGCGCGGGCCTTTTCCGCGGGCGGGAAGTGCCGCGCCACATAGGCCTTGCCGACCACTTCGCCCAGGGCCTGGTTGGTTTGATCCACGCCATATTTCCAGCGGTCCCGGGGCCTCGACGCGCCGCTCAGTACCTTGCCATAGAAGGAGAAGGACTGGTCCACCACGGCCTTGGGCAGCACCCGCGACCGGTGTTGGAGGGCGTGGAAAGTGAGGTAGTCCTTCCAGGTGTCGAGGGAACCCTCGGCGGCCAGCGCTGATAGCCCCGTGAAGGCGGCGGGCTGCCAGACCACGAACATTTCGGGTTGCTTGAGGCCCGCCGCGGCGAAGTAGGTTTCCCAGTCCAAGCCCGGGGCCTTTTTGGCGAAGTCCGCGCGGCTCCAGTGGTTGTTGCCCTTCAGGACATCGCCCGATTCCTCGCGGCTGGCGTGAGCTTTGGCCATGCGGGTTTCCAGATCCACCACGGCCTGGGCGCGCGTCGCGGCGTCCGGCCGGCCCGCGAGCTTCAGCATGGCCGTCACATGGGCGAGGTACTGGGTGCGGATGGTCGCCATGCCTTCCGAGGGGTCGAGGTAGTAGCTGCGTTCGGGCAGCCCCAGGCCACCCTGCAGCAGGAAGGGGGCGTAGCGGGTGGGTTCGTCCAAGTCCTGGGCCACCCAAAGGCCGAAGGGGTTCGCCGTGTAGTAGTTGGTGGCGTTCAGCACATCCACGTCGGCTCGCAGGGTGCGGCCGAGGTAGCGGGCCAGGTCTCTCCGGTCGCGGATCGCTTCGATGGCCTTGAAGGTGGGCTGCAGGGGGCTCAGCCCCTTGGCCTCGATGGCCTTCTCGTCCATGAAGCTGGTGTAGCAGTCGCCGATCTTGCGCAGGTCCGAACCACCGGGGGCCTTCGAGGCCGCCGCGGCCTTGATCAGGGTCGCCGTGCGCCGGTCCGTGAGGTCGGCCACTTCCTGCCCGACCCCGAAGGAGCCGCGATCCGCCGGGATTTCGGTGCGCTTCACCCAGGTGCCGTTCGCGTGGGCGAAGAAATCGTCGCCAGGAGCCACCGAGCGATCCATGCCCGCCAGGTCCAGACCATGGAGCGGGACGGCCTTAGGCGGGGCCGCCACCAATGCGGGGACGGCCAGACAGAGGAAAAGGGATGGCAAAGATCGGCGCATGAAAAGACCTCAACGACCTGCAGGGTGGAATGAATGGCAGCCTCGGGGAAGGTGCGGTATAGGAAATCACCCTCCCGATACCGGACCAACCCCCTTTCAGGTTAGGCGGTCGGGATGGCGACGGGAAGCGCGTGGCGCCAATCCCTCCCGACGAGCACCACCTGTGGCTTCCGGTCCCGGAGGAACACGGCGGTGTCCCAAAGAAGTCCCGGGAAGACGCGCGCGGGCCCGCGGGCTTCATCGAAGACCAGGCTGCGGACGCGGAACCAGCGGCGATAGACGAGGTGCCAATGCCCTCCGGTGTGGACGAGAAAGGCCGCGCCGAGCCGGGGCACACCCTTCACTCGGCGGGCGAAGCAGGGCAGGATGTCGGTGGCCGTCTCGGGGGTCAGTTCCAGCACCTTCAGTTCCACCCAGTCCGGGATTTCGGCACGGTCCCCGGGACCGACCAGGGAGCGCAGGGCGCCGCGGAAGCCCCTGAGCACGAAAGTCAGGGCCCGCAGAAGCAGGGGCAGAAGGAAGGCGACGGCTAGCAGCGTCGCCGCCAGCACCGGGAGGGCGATGGCGGGATGGCTGTAGGCCAGGGCCAGCAGCCCGATCACGCCGAGATCCTCGACCATGCTGAGGGCGCTGTGGCTGGCGGGTTCCGGGGTGGTGTGGGCGAGGAGGCGCAGGCCCATCTTGCTGCCATGGGTGCCGAGGGCAATGGTGCCGCCCGCCAGGACGGCCATCACCTTCGCCACCGGATGCAGCTCCCCGGCGGCGCCGAGGGCCAGCAGGGCGCCGCCGACAGGACGGATGAAGGTATGGAGCCCGTCCCAGATCGGCGTGACGAAGGGCACTTTGTCTGCCACGAATTCCAGGAGGAAGAGGCAGCCCGCCACCCCCAGGACCAGGGGATGGCCGAGGATGGCCAAGTCCGGGGGCAGGCCGTGGATCCACCCGTAGCGCTGCCCGGCGCCCACCAGAAGCACCGTGAGGTAGAGGTTGATGCCCGAGACGGTGGACAGGCCGAGGACGGCCGCCAGGGTCTGCGACGGGCCCATCAGGCCATGGACCGCTTGTAGAGGTGGTAGGCCCCCAGCAGGATCACCGCACCCACCACGGACATGAGGAAGCCGGCCCCCTGACCTTCCTGGTAATGGCCCACCGCCCGCCCGATCCAGGTACCCAGGAACGATCCGGCGATGCCGAGGACCATGGTGATGATCCAGCCGCCGGGGTCCTTGCCGGGCATGAGCAGCTTGGCGACGGCTCCAGCCACAAGGCCGATCATGCAGGTCCAAATGAAGTGCAGCATGGGGGCTCCTGTCGGGTGCGGGATTGTGGGGCCACGGTACGCCTGGCCTCCAGCAAGGTCAACGAAGGAATTCAAGAGCCTGTCGCTCCGTAAAGAGGCCGTGATCCGAAGGCACGGGGAAAGGATGCGGGGACTCCATTTTCGGCAGGGGACGTCGCGGGTTTGCTGGCCTTGGCTCCTGGGTTGGCATGGACGCCAACCCGCCCATCAGCGCTGACCATATCCAGTGCGCCCTGGGCTCCGATCAGCTCCAGCAGCTGATGAGCCAACTTGGGGTATCCCAGAACGAGGCCGCCTCGGGAGTGGCGGACCTGCTGGCCCAGGTGGTGGACAAGCTGAGCCCCCTGCGCAGCCTGCCGCAGGGCGGCATCGGCAGGATTGGCTGAAGAGGTAGCTGGGCTGAGACCCCGTTCTCCTCAACGCCTCACAGCCTCAGAGCGGTTTCCGCGGCCGCGACATCCATTTCCTTCATGTGGTCGAAGGGGATCAGGTACCACCCAATGGCCGCAAGCAGGGCCTGGCGCAGGCGGGAGGAAGGTTCCAGGTGAACCTCCACCTGGCACGTTTAAGGCCTGGGATGGAACCGAGGTCCCTTCCTGTATGGGCATGGAGGTGAACCAGGGGCCAGCCACTTAGATCCAGGCCAGCCCCGCCGGGTCCCGCGTCGTGGAGTCGACCCGGTCGTAGACGGGGCCCCGTCGCGGCAGAGCCCCAAGACTGGAATGATCAATTCTGGACCACACCCCCATCCAGGTTGAGGCATTGCCCCACTTGCATGGAGTTGGCGGGATTGAGCAGCCAGGCGACGCCGTGGGCGATCTCCTCGGGCTGGAAGAAACGTTTCACGGGCACGGCAGCTTCGGCCTGGGCACGGAATTGGGCCTCGGTCTGGCCGGTGGCGGCGGCGATCTGGTGGATCCCCGTTTGAGCCATGTCCGTGTCCACCCAGCCCGGGGCCACCGCATTCACCACGATGCCCCGGTCGATGAGTTCCAGGGCCAGAGCCTTGGCGAGGCCGATCAGGCCGTGCTTGGCGGCGCAGTAGGCCCCGTACCCGGGCACGCCGAAGCGGCCCAGCACGCTCGCCACCAGGACGATGCGCCCGCCGGGACCCATGCGGGGCAGGAAGGCCCTCACCGAATTCCAGGGCCCCGTGAGATCGGCGGCCAGAATCTCGTCGAAAAAGGCATCCGAATCGCGGTCCACCGGCGTCATGCCCGAAATGCCCGCCGCGGCCACCAGGCCGTCCAAGGGTCCCAGGGTGCGAGCGATCCCCGCCAAACGGGCGCGGTCGGTGACATCGGCGACATGGGATTCCGCCGTGCCGCCTGCCTGCCGCACCCCCTCGGCGGTGGCCGCGAGGGCTTGCGCGTCCCGCCCCAACAGGACCAGGTGGGCGCCCTCGGTGCGGGCGAGATGCCATGCGCAGGCTCGACCGATGCCACGGGAGCCGCCGGTGATGAGGATGCTGCGCGTCATGGGGTCTCCGTGGCCATAGGGCTCAAAACAAAACCAGCAGTATCATCAGAGCTTGTCATGAGCTCTAAGCGTGCCAGGTGGCGAGGGTGGTCGGATGGCCTATCTTTAAGAATATAGGTGAGAAAGAGATGGTTAGCGAAACCCAGGACGATCGGCGGCAGGAATCACAGCCCAGGGAGGTTGAAGGCCGGGGGGCCCTCTGGTCCCTGCCCGATGGGCATCGATTCCCCAATCTGGTGGATGCCATTCCTCTCTTGTTGGGGGACACCACCCATCCGGCCCGCTTGCGCGACACCGACTTGGAACATCCCGAGCTTTTCCACGATCGCCTCACCGCCTGGCTGCTTCGTCAGGGTTGATCGCTCCGATGGTCTGGCTAACGCAGCGGTCATGGAGCCGGGGGATCAGGTCCCCCAGGCGGGATTCCGGGACGAGAAAAGCGATGGAGACCGTGCTGCTGCCGGTGAGCAGGCCGCCGATGGGCTCCTGGCCCAGGGCCGCGAGGTGGCGCAGGGCCGCCACGGGATCCGCCCGCAGGCCCTCGCCCACCAGGGCGACCACCGCCCATCCGGCTTCGCAGGCCAGACCCGACGCGGCCAGGGTGCCCAGCACCTCGGTGGCCGCGTGGGTCTCGGGTCGGACGGCCAGCAGGGTACCCGCCGGACTGGAAATCAGCCCGAAGCGCAGGGCGCCGGCTTCTTCGAGGCTTCGCGCCACTTCGAGGGGTGGTTCCAGACCCGCGGAAGCCGGAAAGCGCAGGAGGCTGATGCCCTCCTTGTAGGCCACCGAAGTGACGGCACCGGCGGGTCGGCGGGGGGGCACCGGCAGGATCTCCGTGCGTGAAGCGTCGGGCCGCAAGGTGTTGGCCACCACCAGGCGGAAACCGGCCCGACCGCCCGGAGCCAAGGAATCCGCGTGCAGCACCCGGGCGCCAAAGGCACTGAGGGCCTCGGCTTCGCCCAGGCTCATCTGGGGGATGGGCCGCGCCCCGCGCACCAGGCTGGGGTCGGCGGTCAGCACACCATCCACATCGGTCCATATCTGGACCTCTTCGGCGTCGAGGGCTTCCCCCAACAGGGTGGCGCTGGTGTCGGATCCCCCGCGGCCGAGGGTGGTGGTGAGGCCCTCTGGGGACGAGCCCAGGAACCCCTGGGTGACCCAGAGCCCGCCCGAGGATAGGGCCGCCCGCCACGGGGCCGCCGCCGCCCGAATGGCCTCGAGTTGGGGGCGGGCCTTGCCGAACCGGGCGTCGGTCTTCATGACCTCCCGCACATCGTGGAAGGTTCCGTCGAAACACAGGGCCACCAGGTGCGCCGACAGCGATTCGCCCACCGCCAGGGCGGAATCCCGGCCCCGGGGGGTGGCCTCGCCCAGCATGGCCATGCCCGTCAGTAGCTGATCCAGCCGCGCGAAGAGGGGGGCCCAGGCCGTGGCCACGGCCTGGGTGAGGCCGAGTTCATCGGCCACGGCTTGGTGGCGTAACTGGATGGCGGCAAGTTGGTCCAGGGCCAGGGCCAAGTCGCCCAGGCCCGCCGCTGCGCAGGCTTCGAGAATGAGATCGGTCGTGCCCCGCAGGGCCGAGACCACCACGAGCCCGCCCCTGGGCAGCTCGGCCCGCACGATGGCAGCGGCCCGGCGGAGGGCTTCCGCACTGCCCACGGAGCTGCCGCCGAACTTGAGGACCTTCAGGCTCATGGCTGCCTCCCTTCCGCGGGAGGAAGGCCCAGCTCGTAGGGCGTTTCCTGATAGACGAAGTAGTTCAGCCAGTTGGCGAAGAGGAGGTTGGCATGGCCCCGCCAACGGACCAGGGGTTCCCGGGCGGGGTCGTCCCCGGGGAAGTAGTTCTGCGGGAGGCCGATGGGCAAGCCCTTTCCGAGGT
>JANXYT010000183.1 GCA_025355915.1 Holophagaceae bacterium | reverse complement strand
ATGCCGCCTTGTTCGCAGGGCAGCAGCGGCTCAAGCCTCGTCCACATTCGTTCAGTCAGAAAGGTTCTCGCCACGCTTTACCTCAAGGTCAAACCCATGAGGTACCGCAGTTGGGCAATTTGTACAACCCTTTACATCCATGTGGCTTCCTGGACTTTGAAAACACGCCCTAGTTGAACAGCACGACGTGGAGATCCAAACCAAGCCTCGGTGGGGGGATGGGCGGCGGGGCCATGGGCAGGCGGAAGGCGCCTTCGAGGTCCAGGCGGGCTCGGGGGTCGCGGACCTGGCGAAGCACCCAGCGGCCATCCAGGAAGACGTACATGCGGGAGGGGTCGCCGGGGACCAGGGCCACATAGCGGCGCTGGTCGCCGGAACGCCAGTAGCCATTCATCCAGGGCGGAGCCAGGTGCCTACGCCCGCGGTCGTGATCCCGGTCGTCATCCTCATAGCGGTGGTGCTCGTACTTCCGGGCTTCCTTATCTCTTTTTTTCCAATATTTGCGCTCGTCCTTATCCCTTTCCTTCCAGTATTTACGATCCTCGTGATCACCCCGCTCCTCCCGCCGATCAGGCCGATCCCGGCGGTCATCGTCGGGGTGGGCAACGGCCGGCAGGGTTGCCAGGGCGAAGGAGAGGATAAGGCTGGCACTCAGCAATCGACGGAGCATGGAACCTCCCGGAAGGGCCCCTCCGAATGGCGCGTGGGGGACACCACCATTCTACTCGAGGGGAGAAATGAGAGGCTGAGGGGGCCGTGTTGAAACACCCTTGGACTCGCTCCTAGGCGCTCTGAGCGCTCAGGCTCACATTCAGGCTGGCTTCCACGATGGAAGGGGCCAGAACCACATTGTCGATGAGGCGGGTATTGCCGACATAGGCGGCGACGCACAGGGCCGCCGTGCGCTCCACCGGCCCCTGGATGGGTTCCAGGTTCTGAACGTCCACCAGTTCCAGGTACTGCATGGAATCCACGCCGGACATGGGGCCCCGGGCGATTTCGAGAAGGGCTATGGCCCCGCGCTCGCCCCCGTCGAAGGCGGCCTTGGCGGCCAGCAGACCTTCGCTGAGGCACAGGGCCCGGCGCCGGGCATCCTTATCGAGGTAGGCGTTGCGGCTGCTCAGGGCCAGGCCGTCCGCCTCGCGGAGGGTGGGCACCACCACCACGTCCACGGGCAGGTTCAGGTCCCGCGCCATGCGGCGGACCACCACGGTCTGCTGAAAGTCCTTCTGGCCGAAGAAGGCCAGATCGGGCTGCACGATGTTGAAGAGCTTGGCCACCACGGTGATGACCCCCCGGAAATGGCCGGGCCGGAAGCGCCCACAGAGGGGTTCGGCCAGGCGGCCGGGTTCCACGTGGGTCTGGAAGCCAGTCGGGTAGATCTCGGCGACCTCGGGGAGAAAGAGCACCGACGCGTCCGCCTCCAGGCAGAGGTTCTGGTCCCGTTCCAGGTCGCGGGGGTAGTTGGCCAGGTCTTCGCTGGGACCGAATTGCGTGGGATTCACGAAGATGGACACGACCGTGACATCGCAGCGGGCCGCGCTCTGGCGAATCAGGGCCCCATGGCCTTCATGCAGGAATCCCATGGTGGGGACGAAGCCGATGCGCTGCCCCTGTTCCCTCAAGGGACGCAGGAGAGAGCGCAAATCAGCGATGGTACGTACAACTCGCATGGACAAAAGCGGGATCCTTCAGTGGGCACCTGCCAGCTTACCAAGGGCAGCCTCAGGGACGCCACTGGGTCAAAGCTGGCCGAACGGCTTCTGGAAGAATATAGGATTCCCGCCCATCCGGGAACCCTCCCCCCCGGACATCCTCGGCCCAGGCGGCCAGAGCGGTCCGTAGATCTTCGAATCCTTCGGCATAGCGTCGGACAAATTTCGGCGAGGTGCCCGGCAGCAGGCCCAGCACATCATGGAAGACCAGCACCTGGCCCGAGCACTGCGGACCGGCTCCAATGCCAATGGTGGGAATCTCGACGGTCTCGGTGACCTTGGCCGCCAGTTCGGCGGGGATGCCCTCTAGCACCATGCCGAAGCACCCGGCATCCTGGAGCTTCTGGGCATCCTCCAGCAGGCGCAGGGCGTCGCCCTTCTGGCGACCTTGCACCTTGAATCCGCCCATGGGGTTGACACTCTGAGGGGTGAGGCCCAGGTGGCCCATGACCGGGATCTCGGCATCGATGAGGGCATGGATCATGGGCAGGCGCTTGGCGCCGCCCTCGAGCTTGACCGCCTGGGCGCCCCGCTGAAGAAAACCCCCGGCGTTGCGCAGGGTGTCCTCCACGCTGAGGTGGAAGCTCAGGTAGGGCATGTCGGCGATCAGCATGGCGGTGGGTTGGGTGCGGGCCACAGCCTCCAGGTGGTGGTTCATCATGGCCATGCTCACGGGCAGGGTGTTCTCGAAGCCCAGGCAGACGTTTCCCACGCTGTCACCCACGAGGATGACGTCCACCCCCGCGGCGTCCGCGATGCGGGCGGTGACGGCGTCGTAGGCCGTGGTCATCACGAGCTTTCGCCCCGCGTGGTGCCAGGCGTGCAACTGGAGCAGGGTGACGCGCGC
>JANXYT010000171.1 GCA_025355915.1 Holophagaceae bacterium | reverse complement strand
GGCTGCGAAGACCGCCAGGGTCTTCTCCGCCTCCTGCTGCCAGATGGTCTTGAAGTCGTCCACACGACGAAACATGCCTGCCTCCCGGAGATCCCCGGAAGCATAGCGCAACCGGATGGAGAGCGTGGAATGACAACTGATTCACCACGAAGACAAGAAGACACGAAGAAGAAAGATTTCCTGTTCCTTCGTGCCTTCATGTCTTCGTGGTGGATCTTTAAGCGCTCCTACCATCTCAAACCGGCGTCACCGCGCGGCGCTTTGCGGGCCAAACCTCGCGTCTGCGGGCGCGGGCAAGGCGGGTGATGAGTTCGTCGCGCAGATCGGCGGGAGCCACGATGGCGTCCACATGGAGGTCGGCGCCCAGCTTTTTCAGGTTGATGTCCTCGTTGTACTCATCGCGGAGCTGCTGGACATAGGCGGCCCGTTCGTCTTCAGGCTTCTCCGCGATCTTGTTGGCGAACACGGCATTCACCGCGGCCTCGGCGCCCATGACGGCGATGCTGGCGGTGGGCAGGGCGAGGGTAGCGTCCGGATCGAAGCCCGGGCCGCTCATGGCGTAGAGCCCCGCGCCGTAGGCCTTGCGCACCAGCACGCAGATGCGCGGGGTGCTGCAGCTGGCCATGGCGCTGATCATCTTCGCGCCGTGCCGGATGATGCCCTGCTTCTCCACGGCGCTGCCGATCATGAAGCCCGGCACATCGCTGAGGAACACCAGGGGGATGCCGAAGGCGTCGCAAAGGGTGAGGAAGCGCGTGGCCTTGTCGGCGCTGTCCACGAAGAGCACGCCGCCCTTCACCCGGGGCTGGTTGGCGAGAAGTCCCACCGGTTTCCCGTTCAGCCGCGCCAGCCCCGTGATGATCTCGCCGGCATAGAGCTTCTTCACTTCGAGGAAGCTGCCCTCGTCCACCAGGCCCTCGATGAAGTCCTTCATCTGGAAGGGGGCCATGATGTCCGTCGGCACCAAGGCATCCAAGGCTTTCGCCTTGGGGGAGACAGCTTTCGGCGCCACGGCAGGCAGGGTGTCCTCGCAGTGCTGAGGGAAATAGGACAAGTACTGGCGGCAGAGGCCGATGGCTTCGACCTCGGTCTTGCACAGGAAATCGCCGCAGCCACTCACGGAACAGTGCATGCGCGCGCCGCCGAGGTCCTCCAGCGAGATCTTCTCGCCGATGACCATTTCCGCCATGCGCGGTGAGCCCAGGTACATGCTGGCGTTGCCCTCCACCATGAGCACCACGTCGCAGAACGCGGGGATGTAGGCGCCACCGGCCGCGGAAGGGCCGAAGAGCAGGCACACCTGGGGCAGCAGGCCCGAGAGCGCCACCTCCATGTGGAAGATGGTCCCGGCGTGGCGGCGGCCAGGGAACATGTCCAGCTGGTCCGTGATGCGCGCCCCGGCGCTGTCCACCAGGTAGAGCATGGGCACCTTCATGCGCAGGGCCACTTCCTGGATGCGGATGATCTTCTCCACCGTGCGGGCGCCCCAACTGCCCGCCTTGATGGTGCTGTCGTTAGCCATCAACGCCACCGGGCGGCCGTCCACGGTGGCTGTGCCCGTGATGACGCCGTCCGCCGGAAGATCCTTGTGCAGGGCATTGGCAAACAGCCCGTCCTCCACAAAACTGCCCTCATCCACCAGGAGATGGATGCGCTCGCGGGCGAAGAGCTTGCCGGCTTCCGCGTTCTTCTCGTGCGCCTTGGGCGAGCCGCCTCGCTTGATGCGCTCGACCTCGGTATGGAATTGATCCAGCTGCATAAGATCCCCGGGACAAAGCTCCGATGTTACGCCGGAAAGGTCAGAACTCCGATGGGTCCCCGGTGTCCTTGAAGACCTCTTCCCGGATGATGCGCTCGGTGGCCTCGTTGAGGTATTCCATCAGGGCCTCGGCCAACTGGGCGAACTCGGGCCAAAGGATGTCATTCGCGAAACTGGGAACGACCATGAGCATCACCGTCGTCCTGCGCTGGCCGTGCTTCCGGTAGGGCTTCAGCCCGTATCGGCGGCACAGCGCGAGGAAGAGCCTGAGGTTCCATCCATCGCCCAGGGTGAAGCGCATCTCGGCGGCTTTCTCCCTTCGTTCCGTATTGTGCAGCTTCGCCTGGATCCGCTCCCGGGCGGCCTGGGCCGCATCGCGCTCGCCCCCCGTGGCAGCCCCGGCGAAGAGGGCCTCGATCTTTCTTAGTTTTTCTTTCAGCTCGGCTTCGGTCGTCATGGTGGTTCCAGCCTAGCGGCTCCTTCGAGCTCATCACAAAATCCGATGCGGTCGGGACGTCAGGCCCGCCCATGCGATCCTGGAGCCATGACGGATGCGGAGGAATCAGGGCAGCCGGGGTTCCTGACGGCGCCCTTCGTGCTTCTCTGGGCTTTCTACTTCCTGGTGTTCGCGGCAGGCTACCAGCTCTTTCCCGTGGTGCCCCTGCACCTGCGGGATATGGGCGCGAGTCTGGCGGAAAGCGGCCGCTTCCAGATGGCCTTCATGCTGGGATCCGGCTTCGGTTCCCTCTTTACCGGCTCCCTGGGCGACCGTCTGGGCCAGCGGCGCGTACTCCGCGTGGCGTCCCTCGCCCTGGTGGCCATCCTGGCGGCCTATGCCTTGCTGACAACCCGCTGGGTGTTCTACGTCTTGGCGCCCATCCACGGCGTGCTCTGGTCGGCCCTGCGCACGGCCTCCATGGCCAAGGTGGGCGGCATCCTCGCCCCAGAACATCGGGCCCAAGGCATGTCCCTCTTCGGTCTGGCTGGCCCCGGTGGCGTGGCCCTCGGACCGCTGGCGGGATTGTGGCTGCTGCCGCACCTGGGCTTCGCCTGGATGCTGGCCATCCTGGCCTCGGTGTTCGCGGTGCTGCATGTGCTCATCGGCTCCCTGCCCCGCGAGGCCCCGCGCGAGGTCGCAGCCGAGGCCCCGTTCCACCTGCCGGACCGGGCCGTCTGGGGACCGGTATCCCTGCTGCTGCTGCTGGGCATCGGGTTCGGGCCCATGCCGCCCTACAGCGCCCAGGAGGCCAAGGCGCTCAGCATGGTCTGGCCCTCGGCCTTCCTCACCTGCTTCGCCCTTGGCATGATGGGCCTCCGGGCCCTTCTTGGCCTGACGGGCATGGGCCGTCGACCAGTCGCCATGCTTCCCGCCATGCTGGCCCTGGCGGCCCTGGGCTCGGTGCTGCTGGCCCTGCTGCCCGGCGGCACGGGACGGCACCTCACGGCGGGACTCGTCTACGGCGCCGGCTATGGCATGGTGCACACGCTGATCTTCATGCACATCCTTGACATCAGTCGCCCCGAGCGCCGGGGCGCCGCGGTGGGCGCCCTCTTCTTCGCCTTCGACGTGGGTACCGCCCTGGGCGCCCTGGCGCTGGGCTGGGTCATGGAGCAGGGCGGCTTCCGCTGGGGCTGGGCCGCTGGCGCGGTCCTGCTGGTGATCGCCATTCCCGTGGCCCGGCGCATGGTGCGCCCGCCCATGACAACAGGGGCCGATCCCTCTGGCATCCTGGAGGGATGACGGATCTTTCCAGACCCCAGACCCGCCTCATCACGCGGCAGTTCGCCCTGGTGTGGGCGCTCACCTTCGTGACCTTTTTCGCGGCCTTCCAGCTCTTCCCCACCGTGCCCCTGCGCCTGCGGGAACTGGGCGCCAGCCTGGGGGAGAGTGGCCGCTTCATGAGCCTCTTCACCGCGGGCAGCGCCCTGGGCGCCCTGTTCACGGGCCCCCTGGGCGACCGCCTGGGCCACCGCCGCCTGGTGGTGGCCTCGGCCCTGCTCTTCGCCCTCTTCC
>JANXYT010000116.1 GCA_025355915.1 Holophagaceae bacterium | reverse complement strand
TGTTCGCGTGGCAGAGGATGGGCGTGGCCTTCAGGTTGGCCACCATGGCCGTAAGGGGCCGGCCGATGCGCAGGCTGTCGTTGATCACCACCACGGTCTTGCCCGCCAGCCAGCCCTCGCCGAAGCCCCGCTTCAGCGTCTTCACGATGGCCCGGGCCGTGCACGGAGTCATGCAGCGATGCTGGGTGCCGTCGTCCATGCGCTTCCGGTACTTGTTCAGGAATCCGATGTTGATGGCATGCAGGCCCTCGATGTCCTTCCCTGGATCCACCAGGTCCATCACCTCGTCATCCTTGATCTCGGGGTAGCGCAGGGGATAGAAGATGAACACGCCGTGGGTCTTTTCGTCCTGGTTGAGCCGCGCCACCAGCTTCACCAGCTGCATGCCATTCTCCACGCGCAGTTCCGCCGCGTTGATGCCCGCGTCCTCACAGTCCTTCATGAGCCAGCGCTGGTAGGTCACGCTGCCGGGATCCCCACTGCCGAGGATGACGCCCAGGCCCGGTGAGAAGCCCAGCTTCTTCACGTTGGAACGCACCAGCTCCAGGTAATGACGGGCGGTTTCCTGGCAGTCGAGCTTTCCCGTGAGCGTGGTGGGCATGCGGCACCTCAAACCTGTAGTCTATCGAATCCCTGCCCGTCATTGGTTGGTGGGGGGCTTTATCCTGATTCATGAGCCCTTCCAAGCCCCAGGCCCTTGAGATCCAGACGCGGCTCCGCGCCGCCTATCCCGATGCCCGCTGCGCCCTCGATCACATGGATCCTTTCCAGCTGGTGGTGGCCACCATCCTCAGCGCCCAGTGCACGGACGCGCGGGTGAACCTCACCACCCCGGCGCTCTTCGCCCGGTTTCCCGACGCGGCGAGCCTTGCTGCAGCCCGGCCCGGCGAGGTGGAGGCCCTGGTCAAGTCCACGGGCTTTTTCCGCAACAAGGCCAAGAACCTCATCGGCCTCGGGCAGGCTTTGATGGCCCGACACGGGGGAATGGTGCCCTCGGATCCCGCCGCCCTCGGGGCCCTGCCGGGCGTGGGCCAGAAGACCGCCAATGTCGTGCTGGCCAATGCCTTCGGCGTGCCCGCCCTGGCCGTGGACACGCACATCTTCCGTGTGGCCCGGCGCCTGGGGTTGTCCAAGGCCACCACGCCCGAGAAAGTGGAAGCGGA
The DNA here is from genome assembly GCA_025355915.1 of Holophagaceae bacterium. GTDB lineage: Bacteria > Acidobacteriota > Holophagae > Holophagales > Holophagaceae > Geothrix. The sequence continues at coordinate 2,783 of JANXYT010000116.1, read as the reverse complement.
TCTCTGCCGGAGCTTCCCCCGCGAGGACTGGATCGAGCTGCACCACCAGCTCATCTTCCATGGCCGCCGCGTCTGCGATGCGCGGCGTCCGGACTGCGCGGGCTGCCCCCTGCTGGGCCTTTGCCCCACGGGGCTCGGGACGATGGTGGATCCGCACTCGGGGCTGAGGCTGACCATAGATCTCGAGCGGCGTCCGCGCCGCCCGAGGGAGGTATCAGGCCGGAGGCTGGAGGTACAACAGCAACGACCGGGCGATTCGCAGTACCTCCAGCCTCCCTCGGGTGGCGCACGCGCCACCCGAGATCTAGGATCAGCCTCCAGCCTCCGGTCTGATTTCCCCCAGCGCATCATCAGCCTTGTGCCCTCCGTCACGGAGTTGCTGGTGCAGTGGGGCCTCGCGGCGCGGCTCGCGGGGCGCACCCGCTACTGCATCGAACCGCGCTGGATCCGCAACACCATCCCCACCGTGGGGGGCACCAAGGATCCCGACCTGGGCCGCATCCGCGATCTGGCGCCAGATCTGGTGATCCTCGAGCGGGACGAGAATCCGAAGGAAGTTGCCGAGGCGCTCACAGCCATGGGCATCCCTTGGCTGGCTCTTGAGATCCGCACGGTGAAGGATGGCGCCGCGGGCCTGCGCCTCCTGGGGGCGCGGCTCGGGTTGCCCGAGGCCGCCGAATCGCGGGCCACCGCCCTGGAGGCCTCCTTGAAAGGGCGCCGCCCCAAGGGCCCCCGCACCCTCGCCCTCATCTGGAAGGAGCCCTGGATGAGTGCCGGACCGGACACCTACGTGGGTGATCTGCTCAGGCAGGGTGGCCTCACGCCCATCGGGCCGGACCGTTATCCCGTGCTTTCGGATGCGGCTCTCGAAGCCTTGGCGCCCCAGCTCATCCTGCTGCCCTCGGAACCCTTCCGCTTCAACCGCCGCCACCAGGCCGAGTTGCAGAAGCGGTTTCCCGCGGCCGCCATTCACCTCGTGGATGGGCAGGCCCTCACCTGGTACCTGAGCCGCACCGAAGCGGGCCTCGAGCTGGTCCGGTCCCTGCGACTCAGTTAATCCGGCGGCCAAGCCCCTTCCACTCCTTGTCCCGCAGGAGAAACTTCTGGATCTTGCCCGTCGAGGTCTTCGGCAGGATTCCGAACTCGATCTGCCGGGGCAGCTTGAAATTGGCGAGCCGGGTGCGGCAGTGCGCGACCAGTTCCTCGGCGGTGACCGAGACCCCGGGCTTCAGGGTGACGAAGGCCTTGGGCACCTCGCCCCACTTCTCGTCGGGCACCGCGATCACGGCGCATTCCAGCACGGCGGGGTGGGAAACCACGGCCTGTTCCACCTCGATGGTCGAGATGTTCTCACCCCCGGAGATGATGATGTCCTTCTGGCGGTCGCGAAGTTCGATGGACCCATCCGGGTGGCGCACACCGAGGTCCCCGGAATGGAACCACCCTCCGTGGAAGGCCTTGGCAGTTGCTTCCGGATCCTCGAAGTAGCCCGTCATCACGACATTTCCGCGCATGACCACCTCGCCCATGGTCTCGCCATCCCGGGGCACGTCCTTCATGTCGAGGTCGACGACGCGCACCTCGCCGGCGCAGACGTTGGCCATGCCCTGGCGGGCGCGGAGCCGCGCCCGTTCGTCTGCGGGCAGCTCGTCCTGACCGGGCGTCGGCACGTTGATGGTGAAGGGCCCGTAGACCTCCGTGAGGCCGTACACGTGATCGAGGGTGAAGTTCAGCTCGGCCATGCGGGCGATGAGGGTGGGAGAAGGCGGCGCGCCCGCGGCGAACAGGCGCACGGGCCGGGCCAGACGGTGGGCGGCGGGGTCGGTGACGAGCATGGTGCAGACGGTGGGCGCGGCGCAGAAGTGGGTCACGCCTTCGTCGAACAGGTGCCAGGTCGGCCCCGGCTCGATCCGTGGAATGCAGACACTTTCCGCGCCCACGGCGGCCAGGGCCCAGGGAAAGCACCACCCGTTGCAATGGAACATGGGCAGCGTCCAGAGGTACCGGGACTCGGCCAGGAGCCGGTGGTCGATCACCATGGCCAGGGCGTTCAGATAGGCGCCCCGGTGGTGATAGACGACCCCCTTGGGCCGCCCGGTGGTGCCCGAGGTGTAGTTGATGCTGATGGCCTCGTCCTCGCTCAGCAGCCAGGGTTCGACGGGCGCGTCGGACCCGCCCGCGAGCAGGGCCTCGAACTCGGGGCCGAGCACCACCCGCTGGACGGTCGGGGGCACTTTGGCCAACTGCGCCAGCAGTTCCGGCGACACGAAGACCCGGGTCGCGCCGCTGTGGTTCACGATGTAGGCGATCTCCTCGGGGTTGAGGCGCGTGTTGATCGCCACCAGGATGCCGCCCGCCAGCGGCACCGCGAAATGCGCGAGCAGCAGGGGCTCCGAGTTGAAGGCGAGGAAGGCCACCCGGTCGCCCTTCTGGAGGCCGTCCGCGCGCAGGGCCGAGGCGAACCTTCGGGCCCTGGCGCGAAGCTCGCGCCAGCTATAGCGCCGGCTGCCGTCCCTGGCGGCCGGCCGGTCGGCAAACACCTCACCCGCCCGCTCGAGCAGATGAATGGGGGACAATTCCTGGCGTTGGACCCGGGGCTCGATCGGGGCGGTCGGGGCTGAAGGCTTTGAAGCGGGCATCGGAGTACCTCACGCCATCGCCGCCCAGGGGGGCGGTCTTCGGGTTGCAAGGGAATGGATGGGGAAGCGTTGGCACAGTATGTCCGAATTCCCAGGCTCAAACCCCTTCCCGCAGTCCTCGCCGGGGCATTTCGTGGCAAAAGA
>JANXYT010000068.1 GCA_025355915.1 Holophagaceae bacterium | reverse complement strand
TCGAGGCGGGAGCCCTTCAGGCGCACGGAGGGATCGCCGCTGGTCTGGACGTTGCGGTTGCCTTCGAGGAAGCGGCGCAGGGTGTCTTCGGCCTCGTCCATCTCCCGGCGGGCCTCGGCGAGGCGGGCTTCGGCGAAGGCGGCCTTGGCGCCCCCGCGGGTGCGGCCCTTCTCCTGCAGGAAGACCTCAAGCAGCTTCCCCGCCCGCTGCACGACGAGCTGGGACAGCTCAGGGGACTTGGTTTCGGCGCTCAGGGTGATGACCTTGGATTTCAAGTCGCGGGCGGCGGATAGGACGCTGCCCAGTTCCTTGACGGCCCGGTCCATGTTCTTTGCATCCACATAGGCGTAAAGGGTGCCCGTCTCGAGCCGCTCGGCCCCGAAGCGCCAGGATCTTGTGTGGTACTGGAATTCGGTCCGCAGGAGCTGTTCCTTCAGCGAGCGGCTGTTGAGGACATCCACGAAGTTGGCGTCGTTGCTATCCCCGCCGGGCACGCTGACCCCGAAGGCGGCGGCGGCGCTGGCCAGGCCCCCGAGGTTGCCCCCGATCCCCTTGGATTCCACGGGCAGGAGACGCGCCTCGGACCGGTAGTAATTCGGCAGGAAGAGGGTCACCACGGCGGTGAGCAGGCCCGCCGCAAAGGCCCATATGATGGGCTTCTTCAGGCTGGCTTTGAGATCCAGGGCTGGGGCTTCGGGCGGTTGTGGCATAAGAGGTTAGGCTACCAGAGTCACTCTCGGAATGCTTTGCCCGGCCTTGGGACGGACGGCACAACCTCAGTGGTGGCCGTCGCATGGAGCTGGAGACCCAGGGCGTGAACAACATTTTAGTTATATGGCCATCTCCGGGTTCCGATCAGGGCAACTCTGGAGGTCGTCCTGGAGAAGTGATTTGGATCGAAGTTCCAAAAAGGCTTGAGAGGGAATACATAAATACTACAATTGAACTATAAATTAACGTCTCCCCTGGGGTGTTGCCATGCTTCCGAAACTCGTTCCGGTCACCGACATCAAGCGCAAGGCCACCGAAATCATCGCCATGCTCCAGCAGGACCAGGAAACACTGGTCATCACAGAGCACGGTCGGGAGGCCGCTGTCCTCATGGACGTCACGAGCTACCGCATGCAGGAGCGCAAACTCGCTCTGCTGGAAGGCATCATCCGTGGCCAGCAAGCTCTGGCTGAGGGCCGAACCCGTTCGCACGAGGAAGTCATGGCCCGGACAGCCATATGGGCCTGAGAATCCGTTGGACCGAACCGGCCGAGGAACAGTTCGCCGAACAGCTCGACTACATCGGTGGCTTCAATGCCGAGGCCGCTCGCGCCCTTCGCCGAAAGGTGGACGCGAGCCTTCAGCATCTGGCCGAATTCCCAGACATGGGCCGCTGGGTGCCGGAATTTGGCCCCGGTTTCTACCGCGAAATCTTGGTGAGACCCTTGCGCCTGCTGTACGAGAACCATGGTGATGCGCTCGTGGTTATGTACGTTCACCGGCAGAAGGAGGCCATCGGGCCGGACACCTTCGACGAACAGGCGTAGACCGAACTCAGATGAGCCCCGCCCGAAAGACGCCATTACGGGAAGGTTACTGATCAGAAGCGTGAACCAGTTCAGCGGAGTGGGCGCGGATGGGGACCTGCCCAATAAACCCCAGCGCCTGCTCCAGGTCGGAGAGGATGTCCTCCAGGTCCTCGATGCCGACGGAAAAGCGCACAAGGCCATCCGTGATACCGGCAGCGAGGCGGTTTTCGCGGGCCATGCTGGCATGGGTCATGGAGGCTGGATGGCTGATGAGGGTTTCGACGCCGCCCAGGGACACGGCCAACCCGGCCAGATGCACGTTATCCATGAGGATGCGGCCGGCTTCGAGGCCCCCCTTGAGTTCAAAGGAGATCATGGAGCCGAAGCCGGTCATCTGCCGCTTGGAGAGTTCGTGCTGGGGGTGGCTGGGGAGGCCAATGTAGCGGACCCAGGCCACCTGGGGATGGGCCTCCAGCCAGGGCGCGACTTTGCGGGCGTTCTCTTCGGCCCGCTCCACGCGCAGGGCCAGGGTCTTGAGCCCACGGCTCACCATGTAGGCCTGATGGGGGTCCATGTTCGCGCCGAGGTTGATCAGCATGGCGCGGAGTTGCTTGTGCAGGGCTTCGGTCTTGGCCACCACGATGCCACCGACGATGTCGGCATGGCCGTTGATGAATTTCGTAACTGAGTGCAGAACGATGTCTGCACCTAAATCTAGAGGCTTTTGCAGGTGGGGGCTGGCAAACGTATTGTCCACCACCAGCAAGGCCCCGGCGGCGTGGGCGATCCCGGCCGCGGCGGCGATGTCGGTGACGGACATGGCGGGGTTGGAGGGGGATTCGATATAGACCAGCTTCGTGTTCGGCTTCATGGCCTGGCGGAGGTTCGCCAGGTCAGAGGTGTCCACATAGGAGCTCTGTACCCCGAAGCGGCTCATGTGCTTTTCCATGAGGCCGCGGCTGGGGCCGTACACGGAATCGGTGCTCACCATGTGATCGCCCGCACTGAGCAGGGCCAGATACACGGTGCTGACGGCCCCCATGCCGCTGGCCATGGCGGTGGCGCCGAAGCCGTTCTCGAGCTGGGCGACGTTCTCTTCGAGCGCCGCGGTGGTGGGGTTCCCGATGCGCGTATAGATGTAGCCGTCCTCAGTGCCCGCGAAGCGGTTGGCGCCTTGTTGGGCATCCTTGAAGGCGAAGGTGGAAGTCTGGTAGATGGGCGTCACCACGCTGCCGTAGGCGTCCTCCCTAATACCGGCGTGGACGAGCTTGGTGTTGAAACCTTTGTTGCGAGTGTCCATGGGTGCTCCTGATGGGGATCTTTGCGAGGTGAATGGTCTTGGATCAGCGGTGCACCGGCCATGTCGCCGGGGGGTGCCGGAGGTGAAGTCTGATTCCACTTACTTCGTGGCAGCCTTGAGGGCGTCCACCTGGTCGGTGCGCTCCCAGCTGAATTCCGGGCGGCCGAAGTGGCCATAGGCAGCGGTGGCGCGGTAGATGGGCTTGCGCAGGTCCAGGGCCTGGATCATGGCCTTGGGGGTGCAGCTGAAGACATCGCGCACGGCGCGGACGATGGCCTCGTCCGACACCTGGCCGGTGCCGAAGGTGTCCACGGCGATGGACACGGGCTCGGCCACGCCGATGGCATAGGCCAACTGGATCTCACAGCGACGCGCCAGGCCTGCAGCCACGATGTTCTTGGCGATGTAGCGGCCCATGTAGGCCGCGCTGCGATCCACCTTGCTGGGATCCTTGCCGGAGAAGGCGCCGCCGCCGTGATGGCCGCTGCCACCATAGGTATCCACGATGATCTTGCGACCGGTGAGCCCGGTGTCCCCCATGGGCCCGCCCACCACGAAGCGTCCGGTGGGATTCACGTGGTAGATGGTCTGGGCGTCCAGCAGCTCGGCCGGCAGGGCCGCCTGGATGACTTCCTTGAGGATGCCGTCGCGGATGGTGTTCTGGGTGACCTGTTCGTCGTGCTGGGTGGAGATGACCACCGTGTGGATGCGCTGGACCTTGTCGCCATCGAATTCGACCGTGACCTGCGACTTGCCATCGGGCCGGAGCCAGGGCAGTGAATGGCTCTTGCGGGCCTCGGCGAGCTTGCGGGTCAGCAGGTGCGCATAGTGGATGGGCGCAGGCATGAGTTCGGGGGTCTCGTCACTGGCGTAGCCGAACATGAGGCCCTGATCACCGGCGCCGCCGGTATCCACGCCCATGGCGATATCAGGGCTCTGCTGGTCGATGGTCACCATCACCGCGCAGGTGGCGTAGTCGAAGCCCTTGATGTGGTGGTCGTAGCCGATGTCTTTGACCACATCCCGCACCAGCTGGGCCACGGGGATGTAGGTCTGGGTCGTGATCTCCCCAGCCACCAGAACCAGGCCCGTGGTGAGGAGGGTCTCGCAAGCCACGCGGCTGGCCGGATCATCCTTCAGCGCGGCGTCCAGCACCGCATCCGAGATTTGATCCGCCATCTTGTCGGGATGGCCTTCCGTGACGCTTTCCGAGGTGAAGAGGTGCTTGCCGTGTTTGGCCATGG
>JANXYT010000018.1 GCA_025355915.1 Holophagaceae bacterium | reverse complement strand
CCCGTTTCTCCACCCAGCGCTGGGGCAGGGTCCAGTCGCCGTGGTGGGCCTTGGCCGCGTTGCCGCCCCAGCCGTCGTGACGGTCGAAGAGGCCGCCGAAGGTGGTGAAGGGCTGGATCAGCGTGCCGTTGGCCTTGTACTCCGCCACCGCGCCGTAGGAAAGGCGCAGGGTGAAGGTGGCGTCGGGGTAGGTGTTCTTGCCATAGATGGCGAAGCGGGCCTTGGCAATGCGCGTGCCGTGCTCGGTGATCACACTTGCCACCTGGTCTTCCTGCTTCTTGCGCAGGTCGCGCCCAATGGGATCCAGCTTCTTGGCCAGGAGGATCATGGGATCCTGGCTATCGGCGATGGCTTTCTTGCCCCCGGCCAGCAGGGTCTTGCGGACCTCGGGATCGCTGAGCTTGGAACCCTCCACCGCGGCCTTGGCGACCTCGGCAGCAGGCTTGCCGCCCAGCATGGCCTTCACGAACCGGTGCTGCGGGCCGAGTTCCTTGGCGGACTCCTCCAAGCCCTTGGTGAACATGAAGACTTCCTGCTCCTTGTAATAGGGCGCAGGGATGCCGAGGCGGGCCTTGGCGGTCTTCAGGTTCGCGTCGCTGTACTCGGGCAGGCGCTTCTCGCTGGGCAGGGCCTCCTCGTCGGCGATGCGCACCAGGGCCAGGGCGTAACCCAGAAGGGTGGAGCCCGACGTGCCCACATTCAGGCTTTCCTTGGCCATGCCTTTGGCGACGGTGGTGGCCTGTTCGATCTTCAGCCAGCTCTCACCGGCCTGGGTGGTGAGCTTGGGATCCTTGGCCACCTTGGCGCGCAGATCCTTCTCCGCCGCTTCGATGCGGGCCATGGCTTCCTTGTCCTTCAGGCCTGACCAGTAGCCCGTGGTGGCCTTGATGCCGTTCTCGACGCCGAAGATCTGGGTGTTGACCTGGCGGGAGGCTTCGGGCGAGAGCTTGGCGTATTCGACCATGGCGGACTTGCGGCGCTCCATGCCCTTCAGGCGCATGGGGATGGCAAAATCACGGGAATAGGCCATCTGGGCCAGGGTGTCCTGACGGTTGGTACGACCGGGGTGGCCCGTCACGAAGGTGAGATCGCCCGCCTTGAGGCCGGTCTGGGTCCAATGCAGGAAATCCTTCGGCTGGTAGGGCTTGCCATTCTCGTAGACGCGGAAGATCGAGAAATCGAGGTTGTGGCGCGGGAAGGTGAAGTTGTCGGGGTCGCCACCGAAGAAGGCGATCTGCTGCTCGGGGGCGAAGACCAGGCGCACATCGGTGTGCTTCTTGTAGCTGTAGATCCAGTGTTCGCCACCCTGGTAGAGGGTTACGTGCTCGCAGGTGAGGCCACTCTTCTCCTGCATCTCCTTCTTGATCTTCTCGATCTCGGTCTCCCGGAGCTTCAGGGCATCCTTGTCGGACAAGCCGGGCTTCACGGCCTTGGCCAGCCTCCCTGTGATGTCCTCCATGGCCATGAGCGTCATCAGCTCCAGGCCCGGGACCTTGATCTCCTGCTCGCGGCCGGCGGCGGCAAAGCCGTTCTGCACGTAGTCAGTGTCCTTGCTGCTCACCCGCTGGATCCAGCCCCGGCCCACATGGTGGTTGGTGAGCACCAGGCCATCCTTGCTTACGAAGGAACCGGAACCGCCGGGGAAGCGCAGGGACGAAAGGCGCACATGGTCGAGCCAAGCCTGATCCGGCGCCCAGTTGTACTTGGCCTGGATCGCCTTCGTGGGCAGGTTCTCGAAGGTCCACATGCCTTCTTCGGCCCGGAGGGAGGTTCCGGCCAAGGCCAAGGTGAGCAGGGAGAGGGTCAAATTACAGACGCGGAACTGCATGGAATCTCCATCGGGTCGGGATGACGGAACATCGTATCACTAAGTATCCTGGGCCACGCCACACCTCCCTCGCTGGAACTGCTCAAGAAATCAAGTCGGGCTAGTCCCTTACGATAGGCAAGGGTATGCCGTTCCCCGCACCCGGTGACGGGGATCACTTCTCAACCCACTGGTCTTGAATGGAACATTCATGAGACTCAATATCACCTACATGATGACTCCCACCTCCCCCCTCCTCCGGCGCCTCCTTCCCGCCCTTCTTCTGGCTGCGTCCCTGACGGCCCAGGATAAAAAGGAAGGCCCCATCCAGGACAACTCCTTCCTCGTGGAGGAGGCCTACAACCAGGAAGCGGGCGTGGTGCAGCACATCAGCACCTTCACCCGCTACCAGGAGACCAAGGACTGGATCTACACCTTCACCCAGGAATGGCCGGTGTTCAGCCAGAAGCACCAGTTCAGCTTCACCCTGCCCTGGCAGCGCCTGGGCGCCTCCCTGGACGGCAAGCAGGCCTTCGGCGATATCGCCTTGAACTACCGCTACCAGTTGCTGGGGGACGGAGAGGCCAAGGTGGCCATCTCCCCCCGCCTGTCCGTGCTGCTGCCCACCGGCGACGAGAAGCTGGGCTACGGCAAGGGCAGCACCGGCTACCAGGTGAACCTACCCGTGAGCTTCACCCTCGGCGGCTCTTTTGTGGGCCATTCCAACGTCGGCGCCACCCGGACCCCGAATGCCCAGAATACGGAGGGCGATAAGGCCACGACCCAGGACCTCTCTTTGGGTCAGAGTTTCATCTGGCTTGCCCACCCCCGCTTCAACGTGATGCTGGAGTACGTGCACGCCCGCAGCCAGGTGGTGATCGGCCCCAACCAGACCCAGCTCCAGACCGCCACCTACCTGAGCCCCGGCATCCGCTGGGCCTACAACTTCCCCAGCGGCCTCCAGATCGTGCCCGGCATCGCGGTGCCCATTGGCGTGGGCGCCAGCCGCGGCGAGAAGGCCGTCTTCCTCTACCTGAGCTTCGAGCACCCCTTCACCAAGACGAAGTGATCCGGAAGTCCATGACGAAGGAAGGGCCGCCCAATGGCGGCCCTTCACCGTTTCAGGATTCGGACTCAGCTCCTGCCGCGCTTGCCCATCTTGGAATCCAGATACCAGATCCCCCCGCCCTGGTCGCCCACCGCATGCAGGTGATCCACAATCTCGCCGACTCTGGATTCCTCCTCGACTTGCTCGGTGACGTACCACTGGAGGGCGATCTCGCTGGCGTGGTCCTTCTCATTCCGGGCCTGTTCGAACAAGGCACTGATTCGTCCGGTGATGGCCTTCTCGTGCGCCAGGGTCTGCTCGAAGACCTGGATGACACCGCCGAAATCCATGGGGGGCGCCTCGATGGGCTTCAATTCCAGCTTTCCACCCCGATCCAAAAGGAAGCCAATGAGCTTGGCGGCATGGGCGGTCTCTTCCGAGGCCTGCACCGTCAGCCAGTGGGCGAAGCCCTTGAAGCTCTTGCCCGTGCAGTGGGCACCCATGGCCAGGTAGAGTTGGGCGGAATACTGCTCCAGGTTGATTTGCGCGTTCAGCGCGTCCTGCATGGTCTTGCTGATCATGGGACCTCCGGAAATGGAGGAGCAGTCTAGCGCGATCCGGTCAGGCGGTCAGCCCGGCCCCACCCTCGAACCGCCCGAGCATCCTCTGCCACCCGAGGTGGACCAGGGGGCCTGGATCCCGGGGACTGGACAGGACCAGCACCCGTTCGCCGGCGGCGTCGTAGCATTCGAAGCGGTGTTGTTCCCCCCCTGGGTGCGGCTGCGCGACGGACCAGATGCTGTCCAACCGGGAAGGGTCGAGCCGGAGGGCCGCCTGGGACATCCCGATCTCCCACTCGCAGGGTCCAATGGCGAGGCTAGTCAAGGGGGATTCCAGCACCTGGATGCAGTGTCGATTCGCGATCTGCACGTGGACCGGAAGGGCCGATGAAGCCAACGCCTTGAGGAGTGCCTCCAGGCCCTGGACCGAAACAGGCGTGGTGTAGAGCCCCTCCAGGGCCCGCAGCGCCAGGAGGCGCTCCAGCCCGAGCCGACCCAGTCGCGTCTCCAGGTCCCGCTCAGATCCAGCGTCGCACCATGCCTCCCGCAGCATCCAGGCAGGGCAATCCAGGGACGCGCCGGTCGGAGGGGCCTCCGCCGGATGGCGAAGGCAGTTCCAGCACCCCCGGTGGCGGCGGACCAGACCGATAAAGGCCTCCCAGGCCGCTGGATCCGAGAGGGTGATCTGGTGCGCCAGTGCCCCCGTGTCCCCGAAGAAAAGCAGGCAGGGCGGTGTATCCGTGAAGTCCGTTCCCTGCTTGAGGACGGCCACCGTATGGCGCCAGGACGCGTCCAGCCAGCGCAGGCCATCGGTCGCGCCGAACAGGGTCGTGCCCCCATGGAGTGGAAGAACGGTCCTCACCTCCTCCCGGCGGGTGCAGGTGGCGCAGGCATTCCCCGTGGTGAACTCCGCGGGCCCGAGCGATGGCAAGTCTTCCAGGAGGCCCTGGGCATTCCGTTGCAAAGGCATGAGCCGGATGTCCTCCCGGAAGCTCAGGGCCTCCAGAGCCGACAAGGCACCCCCCGCTTTTTCGCCTGGCCCCGTCATGAATGAGGCGATCCAGGTCTCCTCATTCGACATGGGGCGCCTCGCGCTCCGGGGCCGAAGGCTCTGTGGGCCTTCCGCCCGGCTCCGCCTGAAGCACTTTCTCCTCTCCGGAGGTGGGGGACCCGGCGAACATCAACAGCGCCCTGAACGTTTTCATCGGGCCACGGACACGGATCATCGGACCTCCCTTCCCTCCTTTCGGGATCGCCGGCTGGGAGGCCCAGCAGCAGTCACC
>JANXYT010000485.1 GCA_025355915.1 Holophagaceae bacterium | reverse complement strand
GTGTTTCCCATGCTGGGAACCACCACCCTTCTTTGCGTGGGAGCAGCGTTCGCTTTCCGATTGAATCAGCCCGCCATGCAGCTGGTGAACTACCTGGCCTATCCGCTGCAACTGGTGCTCCTCATCCCTTTCATCCGGATGGGCGAGCGGCTCTTCGGTGTTCAGTCGATGCCGCTGTCCCTCCCTGCGATGCTCAATGCGCTCAAGGCCGACACCTTTGGAACCATCGCCCTTTTCTGGTCGCGGATCTGGCATGCCTGCGTGGTCTGGGCCCTGGTGGTCATTCCCTTGGCGGCTCTGCTGGCGTTCATCCTTCGTCCGGTCTTCCAGGCGGCAACCCGCCGCTTCAAGGAGCAGGCCGCATGATGCGCGTGGCTCTGATCGGGGCGGGCCTGCTGTGCGCCCTGCAGGCCCTGTTTTGGCTGTGGCAGCGCTGGACCCACAACGCCGGTTGGGTGGATGTGGGCTGGGCGCTGGGTCTGGCGGTTATGGCTCTTCTCGCGGCGGTTCTGGGTCCTGCTCCGCTGGAGCGGCGGATTCTCGTGGGATCGATGGGTGGGCTTCACGGCTTGCGCCTCGGCCTCCACCTCTGGCACCGCGTGGCCACGGAGCCGCACGAGGATGGCCGCTACCAGGCCCTCCGCGCCGCCTGGAAGACTGGTCTCGACCTGAAGTTTTTCGCCTTCTTCCAGGGCCAGGCACTGCTCGATGTGCTGCTCGGCCTGCCCTTCCTGCTCGCCGCGTGGAATCCCCGGCCCGGCCTGCATCCCCTGGAATGGGCGGCGGCGGCCCTTTGGCTGGTGGCCTGGATCGGTGAATCCGTGGCGGACCGTCAGCTCCAGCGCTTCAAGGCCCGCCCCGGCAGTCGGGGCCTCACTTGCCGCGATGGGCTCTGGCGCTATTCGCGCCACCCCAACTATTTCTTCGAGTGGCTGGTGTGGATGGCGTTCCTGCTGCTGGCGCTGCCCGCACCCTTCGGTTGGACCGCGGTCCTGGGCCCTGGGCTGATGTTCTATTTCCTCCTGCGGGTGACCGGCATTCCGTACACCGAGGCCCAGAGCCTGCGAAGCCGCCCCGAGGACTACGCCCGCTACCAGCGGGAGACTTCACCCTTCTTCCCGTGGTTTCCTAAATGATCGACGCCCTCCTCACGGCCGGTGTCGTGCCGGACGCCCTTATCCGCCACCAGATCCGGCGGCTGCTGCGGCAGCGCCTCCGCGAGGAAGCCGAGGGCGGCCTGGAGGCCGTTCAGGAACGCTTTCGCCGCCACCTGGAGGCCTGGTCCGCCGGGCCCATCGCCGTGAACACACGGGATGCCAACGACCAGCACTATGAAGTGCCCCCCCGATTCTTCGAACTCACCCTGGGTCCACGGCTGAAGTACAGCTCGGCCCTGTTCGAACCGGGGACCTCCGACCTCGGACTGGCCGAGGCGGCCATGCTGGCCCTGACCTGCGAGCGGGCCCAGATCGGCGACGGCCAGGCCATTCTGGAACTGGGTTGCGGGTGGGGCAGCCTGACCCTCTGGATGGCTGAGCACTTCCCGATGAGCCGCATCACGGGAGTGTCGAACTCGAAGGACCAGCGGGCTTTCATCCTGGCCCGGGCGGGGGAACGGGGGCTCAGCAACCTCGAGATCCTCACTGCGGACATGAACGAGTTCGAGGCGCCGGACACCTACGATCGCGTGGTCAGCGTGGAGATGTTCGAACACATGCGGAACCACCGGGAGCTGATGGCCCGCATCAGCCGGTGGCTGCGGCCGGGCGGGATGCTCTTCGTCCACATCTTCACCCACCGGGACTTCACCTACCCCTTCGAGGTTCGCGACAGCTCCGATTGGATGGCGAAGCACTTCTTCACGGGCGGCATCATGCCGTCAGACGCCTATCTGATGCACTTCCAGGAGCAGCTGCGCCTGGACGATCACTGGCGCGTCTCGGGCACCCACTACCAGGCCACGGCCGAGGCCTGGCTTCGCAACCAGGATGCCCATGGAGAGGAGATCCTGGCCCTGTTCCAGGCCACCTACGGCGGCGAGGCCCGTTGGCGCTTCGCCCAGTGGCGGATCTTTTTCCTGGCCTGTGCCGAATTGTGGGGGTTCCGCAGGGGATCGGAATGGTTCGTCAGCCACTACCGCTTCCGCCGCGCCTGATCCCCGGCTAGGCTGTCGTCACCTGGATATTTGGAGAAGGTCGCATGAGCGAGTCCCCCGCCCGCAAACCGTCGGTCATCCGAAAGCGCTTTCCCTGGGGCTGGCTGATCCTCGGGGTGATCGGACTGGTGGCGGTCGTCGCCATGATGGCGGCCAAGGGGGGGCCCGTGTCGGTGTCGGTGTCCTCACCCACGGTGTTCAAGGCGGGGGAGCGCAATCCGCTGGTGACGGCCTCCGGGTACCTGGTGGCGCGCACCCGGGCTACCCTGTCGAGCAAGGTGCTGGGCCGGGTGAGCTGGCTGGGCGTGCAGGAGGGCAGCCGCGTGACCAAGGGGCAGATCCTGGCCCGTCTGGAATCGCCTGACCTGGCCGCCAGCCGCGATCAGGTGAAGGCCCAGCTGGACCAGGCGAAGGTAGAACTCGATCGTGCCGAGAAGCTGCAAGCCCAGGGCATCCAGGACGCGGCCACGGTGGACAAACTGAGGAGTCAGAAACTCACGCTGGAAGCTCAGCTGGCCTACCAGAATGCCCTGCTGCAGAGCATGGACCTGAGGGCGCCCTTCAGCGGGGTCGTCACCCAGAAGCTCTCGGAAGTGGGCGAAACCGTCGCCCCGGGCAGCGCGGGTGGGGCCAATGCCATCAACGCCGTCCTCGTCATGGCCGACTTTGGCACGCTTGAAGTGGAGGTCGAAGTCAATGAGGCCTCCATCATCAAACTCACCCGGGGGATGCCCGCGGAGGTCCGCGTGGACGCCCTGGAAGGCCAGGGGGGCCGGGCCGTGCTGAAGGGCCGCCTGCGGGAGATCTACCCCAGCTCCAACCGCCAGAAGGCCGTGGTCATCGTGCGCGTGGCCTTCGTGGAGAAGGATTCATTGCTGGTGCCGGACATGGGCGCCAAGGTCACCTTCCTGGGGGATCCCTACCTTCAGGACGTCGTGGTCCTGGGCCGGGAGCAGGTCAAGAAGCAGGACGGCAAGTCCTACACATGGGTGGTCGAGAATGACGTGGCGGTGCAAAAGCCGGTCGCCATCCTTGCGGAGAATCCCGTCGGCCTGGAAGTGAGCGGGCTGCCCAGGGACTCGAAGCTGATCGTCGCGCCGCCGGAGTCGCTGAAGCCCGGCGCCAAGGTGAAGGTCAAAGGCTGATGAACACGGACCGCTTCGACCTGGGCGGGGGTGAGCCCATCATCATCCTGCGGGACGTGGCCAAGAGCTACTGGCGGGAGGAGCTGGAGATCCCCGTGCTGCAGGGCATCGACATTGAGATTCCCAAAGGCAGCTACATCGCGCTCATGGGGCCGTCCGGCAGCGGCAAGACCACGCTGCTGAACCTCATCGCGGGCCTCGACCGGCCCACGGGCGGTTCCCTCGAAGTCTGCGGCTACGAACTGAACGACCTCGACGATGACGAGTTGGCCGCCTGGCGGAACGCCCACGTGGGCTTCATCTTCCAGAACTACAACCTGGTGCCGGTATTGAATGCCTTCGAGAACGTGGAACTGCCGCTCCTGCTCACGGGCGCGGGCCGGGGCGAACGCCGGGACCGCGTCGATCAGGCCCTCACCCTGGTAAACCTGACGGACAAGATGAGGAACTATCCGCGGCAACTCAGCGGCGGCCAGGAGCAGCGCGTGGCCATCGCGCGGGCCATCGTCACGGATCCTGACCTGCTGGTGGCGGACGAGCCCACCGGTGCCCTGGACGCGAAGAACGCTGAAGAAGTGCTCGCCCTCATGGAACGCCTCAACACGGACCTGGGCAAGACCATCGTTGTGGTCACCCACGATCCCAAAGCCGCGCATCACGCCCGCCATCAGATTCATTTGGAGAAGGGCGTGCTGGACCGGACGGTCGAGGTGAACCGATGACTCGCAGAGGCCGCTGAGATGCGGTGGCTGGCGCTCATCTGGAAGAGCCTCATGCGCTCCAAACGGCGCACCCTGCTCATCGTGGGCAGCCTCGTCCTGTCGGTGTTCACGGTGGCGGTGCTCCAGAGCCTGCTGACCACCTTGAACGCGGTGACCAACAATCCGAACTCCAGCAACCGGCTGGTGGTGCGGCACAAGAGCGGCCTGACGCAGATGCTGCCGCGCAGCTACGAGGCCTACCTGCGCCAGCAGTCGGAAGTGGAGACCGTCTGCGCCCTCCAGTGGTTCGGTGGCTACTACCAGGACCCCCGCAATTTCTTTGCGAATTTCGCCAGCGACGAGACGGTGCTGTTCCAGACCTTCCGGGAGGAGTTCGGTGTCTCCGGCATCACCGAAGCCCAGATGAAGGACTACATCCGCGATGGTGCCGGCTGCATCGTGGGCGAAAGCCTCGCCAAGAAGAACGGGTGGAAGGTGGGCGATACCGTGCCCCTCACCGGCACCATCTTCCCCATAAGTCCGCGCCTCACCATCCGGCTGATCTTCAAGAGTCCCAAACCCTCCGATGAGAACGTGTTGCACTTCCACTACAAGCTGCTGGAAGAGGGCGTGCCGCGCATGAAGGGCCTGGTGGGGTCCTTCTGGTTGCGGGCCCACCGGCCCGAGGACATCCCCCGCCTCATCGAGCGGGTGGACCGGCACTATGCGAACAGCGCGTACGAAACGCTGACGGAGACCGAGAACGCCTTCAACCTCAGCTTCGTGAAGATGCTCGGCAACATCGGCGCCATCATCCAGGGCATCACCGCCGCCGTGGTGGTGGCCATCCTCATCGTCACGGGCAACACCATGGCCACGGCCATCCGCGAGCGCGCCACCGAGATCGCCGTGTTCCGCGCCATGGGCTTTTCGGCGGGCCGGGTGCTGACCCTGCTGCTCTCCGAAGGGGTACTGCTGGTGGGTGTGGGAGGGCTCCTTGGGGTGCTGTTGGCGAACCTCGCCGCTGGCGGGGTCCGGGAATCGCTGGGCATGGCCATGCCCTTCTTTGCGGATTTCGCCATCCTGCCAGCTACGATTCTTTCGTGCCTGGTCGGTGCCCTGGCCATCGGCGTGTTGGCCACGTTCATCCCCGCCTATGCCGCCACCCGACGGCCCATCACCGAAGGCTTGGGGTCAGTCGGATGATGCTCGGGCTGTTGCTCCTCCTGCCGATCGGGGCCTACCTCGCCTGGCTGATCTGGGCCCTGGTGGCCTACCCGGTGCCCCTGAGCTACAACCTCCGGTCCCTCTGGCAGCGTAAGGTCTCGAGCCTCAGCACCGCAGTGGCCATCGCCTTGGTGGTGGGCATCTTCGTGGTGGTGTTGAGTCTTGCCCAGGGGTTGTCCGTGGCCTTCGTCAGCAGCGGCAGGTCGGATCAGGCGCTGGTCCTCCGTCCCAATGCACGGTTCGAATTGAACAGCTCCATCGAGCGGGATCGCATGCGCATCCTCAAGGTCCATCCCCTGCTCAAGCGGGATGCGGAGGGGCCCATGGCCAGTGCCGAGGTGGTGGTGGTGAAGCTCTTCCCCATGGCGGACGGGACCGACAATAACGTCACGGTGCGAGGGCTTGAGCGGGAGGGCATCGCCCTGCGTCCCCAGGTCCGGTTGGTCCAGGGCCGCTGGTTCCGTCCAGGCCTCAGCGAGGCGGTGGTGCCCCGGAAGATGCAGGGCCGGTTCCCGGGCATGGAACTGGGCCGCAGCCTCCGCATGGGCGGCCGGGAATGGACCATCGTTGGTACTTTCGATGCCGGCGGGGCCAGCTATGAGAGCGAGGTCTGGTCCGACGTGAACGACGTGATGCAGGCCTTCCGGCGTGAATCCTACTCGGCGATGCTGGGCCGCCTGGAAAACCCGGACCGGGTAGAGGGCTTCGCCAAGACCGTGGAGGACGACAAGCGGCTGAAGCTGGAGGTGGTCCGCGAGACGGACTACTTCAAGGAACTGACCAAGGCCGGGGATCCCATCAAGATTCTGGGCAACCTCATCACCCTGATCCTCACCGGCGCGGCCATCTTTGCGGCCATGAACACCATGTATGCCGCCGTGGCCGGGCGCACCAAGGAGATCGGCACCCTGCGGGCCCTGGGCTTCCGCCAGCGGGAGATCCTGGCCAGCTTCCAATGGGAGAGCATTTTTCTGTGCCTGACGGGCGGCATCCTGGGCTCCGGCTTAGCGCTCTTCGCCAATGGCATCCAGACCGGGACCACCAGCTTCGAGACTTTCAGCGATGTGAGCTTCGCCTTCACCATCACACCGGGTCTCATGGCCCAGGGGGTGGCCTTCAGCCTCGTGATGGGGCTCCTGGGGGGCTTCCTGCCGGCCTGGCGAGCCAGCCGCATTCCGCTAACAGAGGCCATGAAGGGCGGGTGATCTGCTCCTCCCAGGGCTTTTAATGTCGGAGGACAGGTTGACAGCCATCGTTTTGCGAGGCACATTAAGGGTGCTTTCTCTCCTAACCCGGAGGCCCATGTGGACCGTGAACTACTGAAGGGCAGCACCCCGCTGCTGCTATTGTCGTTGCTCTGCGAGGGCCCCATGTACGGCTACCAGATCATCGAGACGGTCCGCCAACGCACAGGCGGGACTTACACGCTGAAGGAAGGGGCCCTGTACCCGGCCCTCCATAAGCTCGAAGCCACTGAGTTCATCACCTCGTACTGGGAAACCCAGGAAAATGGCCGCGAGCGCCGCTACTACTCCCTCCAGCCAGCGGGCCAGGCCTTTCTGACGGCCAAAAAGAAGGAATGGAACCAGTTCGTGGACATGGTTCAGGCCTTCGTGGGGCCGAGGGCTTAGCCCACCGTGTCTCAGGCCCTGGAAGCCTATCTCTCCCAGGTAAGTTCAGGCCTCAAAGGCCTGACGAGACGGCGCAAGCTCACCCTGATCAGGGAACTCCAGGCCCACCTGCTCGATGAGGCGGAGGCCCGAAGCATCGAATCAGAATCGGCCATGGCGGCCATGCTTTCGGAAAAGGAGCATCCCAGCCTGCTGGCCGAGGGGCTCGCCGCAGGGGAGGGGCAGGATGCCAACCATCGGGGTGGCACGGCCCTCGCTGCAGGCATGATCATCGGGTTTGCCACCGGCGGGCACATGTGGTTCGAGGGGTGGCGTTGGTACATCTGCCTGGCTTTTGCCGCGGCCCAGGGGCTGGCGGTGGGGGCTGGCTATTTCTGGGTGCGCCGCCATTGGCTGCGCCTGGATCCTTGGGCCCGCACAGCGGTGGCGGTCATCATCACCTCTCTGCTGTCCATTCCCCTGGGATTCACCACGCACCATGGATTCAGACCCACCCGCCTGCTGTACGGGGCCTTCACAGGCTACCTGCTGGAGCGGCACAGCCAGGAGCGGCCCCTCTGGCAGACCCTGCTGGAACCCGTGGCCTTCACGGCCCTGATGTTCTTCGTTGAAGCGGGCCTCCTGGGCAGGGTGCGATTTGAATGGTGGAAGGTGCCACTGGAACTCAGCTTCAACGCCACCATTTTGCTGAGCGTGATGCTGGCCAACCGGTTGAAGCGTGTCCTCGCGGAGCGCCGGGTGCTGACGCCCCAGGAACAGGGGTGATGCTCTCCGGGGGTTCCCCTCGCCACGCAGGCGTGGCGAGGATCTAAGGGCGCGCTGCGCGCATACCCCCGGACCCCCGCGCCACATCCCGGCCAAGCCGGGATGTGGCTTCTTAACTCCGGGGGAACCGCCTAACCTGGGAATGCCCCTTGAGCTGACAGGCATTCAGCGGTAGACTCTTCGTCTTACGTGGACAAGCCGCGTGCACACACCCCGCTCAAGGGGGCATCCGGTCGGTCACAGGAGGAAGCGATGAAGGAAAAAATCCATCCCGAACTGCACGACGTGATGGTTCACTGCGCCTGCAACAACGAGTTCATGACCCGCTCCACCAAGAAGGACATGCGCGTTGAAGTCTGCTCGGCTTGCCATCCGTTCTACACCGGCAAACAGCGTCTGATGGACGCCGAGGGCCGTGTGGAGAAGTTCAACCGGAAGTACGCCAAGAAGGAAGCGGCCGTGGCTGTCGCCGAGACGACCCCGGAGACCGCTCCGACCACCCCCGAAGCCTAGCTGCGATGTTCCAAAGGACGGGCCGATCACTCGGCCCGTCCTTCTTTTGTAATCCTCTCACGGGGGTTCCGCGCTGCGCGCACACCCCGGATCCCCGCGCCCCAACCCGGCAAAGCCGTCTTGAGGCTTGTGCTTTCCCCGGGACTGCAGCTGGATTTGGAAGGTGGGTCATGCTCGATCAGCTTGAAGCCGTCGAAGCCCGCTTCCAGGAAGTGGAGGCGCAGCTGCAGGACCCGGCGGTGGTGTCAGACCTCAAACGCCTGCGGGAGTTGTCCAAGCTCCGGGCCGAATTGGAGCCGGTGGTGCTGGTCTTCCAGGCTCACCGCATTCGGCTCAAGCAGCTCGCTGAGGCCGAGTCCATCCTGGGCGACAAGTCCATGGACGCGGACTTCCGTGAGCTGGCCGAGTTGGAAATTCCGGGTCTGAAGAAGGCCATCGCCGAGGGCGATGCGGAGATCAAACGGCTGCTCGTCCCCAAGGATCCAATGGACGCCAAGAACGTGATTCTCGAAGTCCGCGCGGGTACCGGTGGTGAGGAAGCGGCCCTGTTTGCGGGGGAAATCTTTCGCATGTACATCCGCTTTGCGGAGCGGCGGGGCTTCAAGGTCTCGGTGCTGGATGAAAGCGACGCCGATGCCGGCGGGCTGAAGGATGCCACCGCCGAAATCCAGGGCGAGGGCGCCTACTCGCTGTTCCGCTTCGAGAGCGGAGTCCACCGCGTCCAGCGGGTGCCCAAGACCGAGACCCAGGGACGCATCCACACCTCCGCGTGTACCGTGGCCGTCATGCCCGAGGCCGAGGAGGTGGACATCGAGATCCACCCGAAGGATCTGCGTGTCGATACCTTCTGCTCGGGCGGCAAGGGCGGCCAGAGCGTGAACACCACCTATTCCGCCGTACGCCTCACCCACCTGCCCACCAACACCGTCGTGCAGTGCCAGGACGAGCGCAGCCAGATCAAGAACATGGCCAAGGCCATGACCGTGCTGCGCAGCCGCCTGCTGCAGAAGGCCCAGGACGAGGCCGATGCGATCCACTCGGCCCTCCGCAAGTCCCAAGTGGGCAGCGGCGACCGCAGCGAGAAGATCCGCACCTACAACTTCCCTCAGGGCCGCGTCACGGATCATCGCGTGGGGGTCACCATCCACCAGATCGACAGTTTCATGGGTGGCATGATCGAGCCCATCATCGAGCCATTGAGGGCGGCGTTCGAGGCGGAGCGGCTCCAGGCCCTGGAAGCCTGAGCGGCCTTCCCCTGCCCATCACATGCAAAAACGGGAGGCAATGCCTCCCGTTTTTGTTACTGATAGCCGATAGCCGATAGCTGACAGCTACTTCTTGAGCGTGACCCGCTCCGGCGCGGTGAGGCTGAAGGAGATGGGCTTGCCCGAAGGGATGCGGATCACGGTGTCGGCGCTGCCGGCGGCGGCGGCGGTGCC
>JANXYT010000479.1 GCA_025355915.1 Holophagaceae bacterium | reverse complement strand
GGGGGGCGTGACACTGATACGGGGAGCGGCTTCCTTGGGTGGGGCTTCCGGGGAAGCCACCCTTCCCGGAAGGAACAGGAGGCTCAGAGCCCGCTGGCCCAGGAGGAATGGGCCCGCCACCAGGGCGGTGGCGCGATCGATCATGGGCTTCCGGTTCCGGTGAGCCATCGGGTTCTCCTAGCGATGGCAGGCGGCGCAATGCTCGGCGCCCTTGACGATCTTCGAGCCGGGCGGCAGAGCCGCGTGGGGGTCCCGGTGGCAGGCCAGGCAGTTGCCCATCCGCATGCCCATCTCGCGGGTGACCACTTTCATGGTCTGCACTTCGCCGTGGCAACTCTGGCAGGCGATCCCGGCGTTCACATGGGGACGGTGATCGAAGAAGACATGGTCGGGCAGGGTGTGGACCCGCAGCCAGGGGAGAGGTGCGCCGGAGGCGGCGATCTGGGCCAGCTTCTGGATGGCGGGTTGGTCAGCCTTGGTGACCTTGTGGCAGCCCATGCATAGGTCCACGCTCGGGATGCCCGCGATCCGGGACTTGTCCACTCCTGAGTGGCAGTACTGGCACTGGATCCGGAGCGTTCCGGCATGGAGTTCATGGGAAAAGGGGATGGGCTGTTCGGGGGCATAGCCTTTGGCGAACCGATCCGGCTGGGTGAACCAGCCCACGCTCAAGACGGTGGCAAGGATCGCCACGGCCGCAGCCGGCAGGACGAAGCGGAACGCCTGGTCGAATCGGTGCATGCACAACCCCTTGGAAAGCGCTGGCTCGCGGAGGATGCCGGGAGGCCATCAGGGAACGGTGGGAAGGGTGTCCGGGGCCAGTTTGAGCGCCTAGGATTCTGGCAGGCACCAGGAAAAAGGAAGGATGTTCCCCCCTTGGGTGCGGGGACCCGGTTAGAGGTGAATGGGGGGGAAATGTCTAAAAATATTTTAAGACACCCACTCAGACTCAGGCCAGCGAACCCTGGACAGCAACTCGGCGAGATGTGTCACAGGTCACGATGATAGAACAGGGGAACCCGAATGTTTACCTATTTTTTCTGAGGTGTTTCCATGCTTTTTAAGAGGATTTTAGGGTGGTCTATATTGAGCTCATCCGAAAGAACGATTTCCTCCAGGAGGGGAGTCCAGATCTCCAGGCGAAATCAGGAACCACCTGGAAACCCCATCCAGGGTTTCAGCAGGCCCAGGTGCCCCAGGAGGGCGCCCATCCGTTCCACGGGGAGACCCATCACGGTGGAGAAACTGCCCTCCACCGCCTCGATGAACAGGGCCCCGATGCCCTGGATGGCGTAGGCTCCCGCCTTGTCCATGGGCTCACGGGTGCCCACGTACCAGCGGATCTGTGGTTCGGTCATCGGGCGGAAGAAGACCTGGGCCGTGTCCACGAAGCTGTGGGTGCTGTCGTTTTTTTGAAGACAGAAGCCCGTGTGGACCTGGTGCGTCCGACCCTGGATCAGAGTCAGCATCCGTACCGCATCTTCCACATCCACGGGCTTATTCAGGGTGTGGTGGTCCACGGCCACGGTGGTGTCGGCGGCCATGACCCAGCGCCCCGGGTTCCGGGAAGCGACCACTTCGGCTTTGAGTTCCGCCAGCCGAAGCACCAGATCATAGGGATCTTCGTCCAGCAAGGGCGTCTCATCCACCTGGGGGGCCTGCAGTTCGAAGGGAATGCGCATGGCCTCGAGCCAGTGGCGGCGGCGCGGGCTGCCGCTGGCCAGGATGAGGGGTAGCATGGCGGTTTCAGACAAGCCGGACAGCGTTTCGGTCATCGGAGTCCCCGCGCCTTGAGGTCATCCGTTCTGACCCGCATGTGTACGCTGTCCATTTCGCACCCCGGCCGGAAGCCGAAGCGAGGGTAGAACTGGGCCGCATCGCGGGTTTCCAGCACGAACCGGTTGACATCCCCCACCCAGGGATGGCGAAGCGCCCATTTCACCAACTCAGAGGCGATGCCCAATCCCATGAGGTCCTGGGCGGTGACCACATCGTAGAGCTTCGCCTCGTGGGCGTGATCGGACCATAACCGCGTGGCCCCCACGAGACGGCCGCCCCGGTGGCCCTCGGGCACCAGGCGGGCGGTCAGCATGCGGGAACTGGAGAGCAGGACCCGCCAATGCTCGATGGAGCGATCCGCGGTCCAATGGACCTGTTCGGCCTGGAAGAAGATCTGGAGTTCGCGGGGGTCCACGCTCCAGGTTTCGTCGAAGAAGGCCACGGTGCCGTGGGGTGTGGCCAACGGCTTGGGTTCTAGAAAATCACGGTCCATCAGGGTTTCCGGGGAACAGCCTTCCATCCTAACAGCAGGCAGGCGGCCGCCAGGACACTCATCAGGAGCGGCTGAAGCCAGGCGGAGCGGGCCGGCGTGCGGATCGGCCGCCACCGGAGTTCCACCGCATAGGCCCCCTCGCTGAGGGGCTCACCCCACAGCTGGAAATGGCCATCCTCCCGGAAGACGCCGGACTTTCCCGTGAGGGTGGCGCGGACCAGGGGGACGCCCAGTTCGGTGGCCCGCAGGCGGATCTGGGCCGCGTGCAGGTCGGTGGCGATGCTGCGATCGAACCAGCCGTCGTTGGTCTGATTGCTGAGCAGATCCGCCTGCCCCAGGGCCCTGCCGCGTCGCGTCCGTTCCGGCATCAAGGCTTCGCTGCAAATCAGCGGGTGGACACGAAGGTCGCCGGTCCCCGCAGGCACGGCGAAGGCGCATCCTTCCGATAGGTGGCCCGCCTCCTGGGAGGTGAAGCCCATCTGCCCGTCCATCCATCGGCGGAACCACTCGGGCCCCGGGGTGCGTTCCCCGAAGGGCATGGGTTCCGTTTTGGCGAAGCGGAACGTCGGTCGACCTGCGACCTCGCCCCGCACCAGGTTATAGGGCCCGCCTTCCGTTCCGAAGAGCCAGGCCACGCCGCGAGAAGCGGCCTCGCTCTGCAGGCGTGGCTCCGGTTGCCGATCATCCCGCTCCATGACGGAACTCTCGGGCCAGAGCAGCAGGGTGGGACTGCCGGAACGGGGCCAGCCCTGGGCCTTGAGCAACGCGTCGCTGCGCCGCCACATCTCGGCTTCCATCCCCTGCCACCGATGGCCGGGGGGGAAATTGGGTTGGATCATGGCCACGTCGAGCGAGTGGGCCGGATCGCGCGGCAGCAGGTACCAGGCGCCGCCCGCCAGGACGAACCACCCGAGGACCAGGCCGGGACCCGCCAAGGCCCGGCGGAAGGAACCGCCCCCGGCCAGGGCGGCCGCGGCCCAGGCACCCGTCCCCCAGGCCAGGGCCGACAGGCCCGAAGTACCCAGAAACGCCGCCGACCGGGCGGTCCACGGGAGGGAACCGAAGGCCGCGCCCCAGGACCAGGGATAGACATGGAAGCCCCAGGCTTCCCAGCAGAGCAGGCTGAAGGCGGCGGCGCAGGCCGCCCCCAGGGCTCCGGAACGACGGAACATCCAGCGGGAGCCCACCGCCACCAGCCAGAGGCCCGTGGCCTCCCACAGGCCCATGAGCAGCGTCCCCAGGAGGGCCAAGCCGAAGGGCAGGCCGCCCTTGCTGGCGAGGGTCTGGGGCACCCACAGATAGAGGAGGAGGAGCCCCGCCAGAAGGGTTGCCCAGGTCCAGAACGCATGCCGTCCCTTGAACAACCCGTCCAGCAGCAGCAGCGGGAAAAGCAGCGCCATGACCGGCTCCAGCCAACCCCCCAAGGCGCCGGGGAAGCGGAACGCCAGCACGAAGACCAGGGCCAGGATCAGTGAACTGAGGAGCCGCAGCAGCCAACCGTTTTTCAAAGTGTGAGCCTCCGGGCCACTTCATAACACGCAATCCCCGCAGCCACGGCGGCGTTGAGGCTCTCGACACCTTGAATCGGGATGGCGAGGCGCTGGACACCCTCGGGCAGTTCCACACCCGACCAGCCATGGCCCTCGTTGCCCACCCAGAGGCGCAGGGGCTCGGACAGGTTGGCTTTGGCCAGGGGCATGGCGCCCGCACCGCCATCGAGGGCGAACCAATGGCCTGGATCAAGCCTGAGGCCCTCCATCCGGCGCAGGGGCAGCAGGAAGGCGGCACCCATGCTGCCCCTCAGGGCCTTGGGGTGGAAGGGGTCGGCGCAGCCGGGACCCAGCAGAGCCTCCTGAAACCCAAACGCGGCAGCGCTGCGAAGGATGGCTCCCAGGTTGCCTGGATCCTGGATGCCCCAGGCACCGATGACCCTGGACGCCAGCGGGCCGGTGGGTTCGGGGCCCAGCTCCATCAAGAGGGCATGCTCAGGGGGACTGCCCGCATCGGCCAGTTCCCGCATGAGGGCCTCGCCGAGCACTTGCGTCTCCACGCCCAGGGCGGCCTCCAGTGGATGGGGCAGGGTCTGATCCAGTCGCAGCCAAAGGGCCGCACGAAGGCGTCCCCCGGCGGAGGTCTGTCGGGCCTCGGCCCAGGTTTCGATGAGTTTTCCGCCCAGCAGCAGCGTGGCCACGCGCCCGGGGCCGCCGGCCTTCAGCCGGGCCTGGAGGGCCCTGAAGCGGGGATTGGCCTTGCTGGTGAGGAGAGGCATGGAATGGGGCCTTGGCGAAGTTTCACGGTATGCGAAGGGACAGGCGACGGGGGAGTTGACTGGACTCGATTCGATCTGTGGGGCGTGAACCTAATGATTCTACTTAGAGGAAAAGGCTCACGGGATCCTTCAGCGAGGAGGCCCGAAATACCTAGACCCCCTCCAGGTCCTTCTTACGGTTGGCACCCACGAGCGGAAGTGGTCGTCCTTCGAGCACCGTGAACGGACCGTCAGGTAACCCTCCACTAAACCAGGAGGGGGACCATTACGAACACATTCAAATCGCGAGGATGGCCGTGCGCATGACGTTACGGGTGCATATCGTCACAGGTGGGCTAGGGCTTGAACCGGGCTTTATGGCGCTCCATGCAGCGAAGGGGCAGGGCTGCATTGCAGGCGCGGAATGCAGTTTGCCTCATCCAGGCTCAGAATGGCCCTCACCGGCAGTCCGCAGGCACGGTCAATGATGTCTGCTCCGATCTCCCACCATCTCCCCCACAGGAGGACGACATGTTGAAGGTAGCGAGGCATGGCTTCTTGTTTGCGGTTGCGATCTGCCTGTTCCTGGCGCAGCCATTGATGGCGGCAGAAGGAATCAAAGGCAATCTGGTCAGTGTGAATTGGCTTGAGAACAACCTTAAGAGTGCGGATGTCCTGATTCTCGACGCCTCACCCGCCCAGATGTACGCGGCCCAGCACATCCCCGGCGCGCTAAGTGTCGACCTGTTCACCTATGGGGGGCGGGAAGTTCCAGTCCCCGATATGGAACAACGCTTCCAGTCCTGGGGAATCAGTGTCGGCAAGAAAATCGTCATGTACGACCGGGGCGCCCCCATGATGGCGACCAGACTCTTCTACGACCTCTACTATCACGGCTTCCCCGCAAAGGACCTTTTCATCCTGGACGGCGGACTGTCCAAGTGGCAGGAGTTGGGAAAGGCGGTGACGAAAGACCTCACACCTGCCCCGCAGAAAGGTTCCTTCCGCATCACGAGGATGAACGAAGACGCGAGAGTCAGGCTGCCGGAATTTCTTACCGCCACCGGAGACCAGAAGAACAATGCTCTGGTGGAGGCCTTGGACGCCAATTGGCACTATGGAGAGCTCGCGTTCTTCGACCGCCCCGGACACATCCCGACGGGCATCCTGTTGCCCAGCTCCGATTTCTACAATCCGGACAAGACCTTCAAGACGGCTGAGGAAATCAAGAGAATGCTCGACTACTTCGGGGTCAAGCCGGAACAGCGGATCTATACCTATTGCGGGGGTGGAATCGCCGCCAGTGTGCCGTTTTTCACCCTTAAGTTCATGTTGAATTACCCCAATGTAAAGCTTTACAGCGAGTCCGAGATTGGATGGCTGCAGGATCAACGAGACCTGCCGTACTGGACCTACGACGCCCCGTTTCTCATGCGAGAAGCCAACTGGCTGAAAACCTGGGGTGGCCGGATGCTGAGAATGTACGGCGTCGCCCAAGTCAGCGTCCTGGATGTGCGTCCCGCAGACGCATTCAACCAGGGCCACGTGCCTTTCGCGCTGAACATCCCTGCAGAGGTGTTCAGAAGCCATGTTGCCAATCCCGACAAGCTGGCTGAAATCCTGGGTCCCGCCGGCGTGAATGCGTCCCACGAAGCGGTGGTGATTTCAGGCGCTGGGTTGACCAAAGAGTCTGCCCTGGCCTTCGTTATGCTGGAGCGCTTGGGACAGAAAAAGGTATCTGTCCTGATGGACTCCCTCGAAAAATGGGCACAGCCGGGTTTCGCCGTGACCAAGGAAGCGACCCAGGTGGGTCCCAAGAAGGCGCCACAGGACCTGTCCATCCTGCCCACGACCTACCCCGTGAATCCCCGCAAGGACGTGATCATTGCCGACCCAAAAAGCACCCATGGACTGTACCCAAAGGTATTTATTTCTTCGGGTAGAAATGTGTCCGCCAAACCTCCGGAGGGCGCAGTCATTCATGTGCCGTACACCGATCTCTTGAATGCTGACGGCAGGCCTAAAGCCGCAAAAGATATCTGGACCCTTCTCGCCAAGGCCAAGGTCCCGAGATATGCGGAGATCATTTGCTTCTCGGATGATCCTGGAGAAGCAGCGGCCAACTATTTCATCCTCAAGCTGATGGGCTACCCGGATGTAAAGGTGTTGATGAATTGATCCCCGTCGGGATCGGGTCCAGCAGCTACTCGGACCGTTCTTGGCTAAAAGTAAATGTCGATCAGGCGGGTCGGCCCCGTTAGCGGATCAGCGAACGGGCGCGGCTGGCTGGGAATGGGCGGTGACCCAGGCTTGGATGACCTTGCGGATCGTCGGCATGGCCTGTTTCGTGGCCTCGATGCCGGCCTGCATGCAGCGTTTCTTCTGCGTGAAATCGAGCATCCCGATGTCGCCGATGCCCGCGGGCGCAATGAGGATATCGGCGTTTTTCTTCGACTGCTCGACATTGAGGGCGAACATGATGTTCGTGGCCTGGAGGCTGACACCCAGGAGATTGGTGATGCTGGTATTTCCCAGGTTCCCGCTGATGTCCACGGCGATGACGATGTCCGCGCCTTTGGCTTTGGCCACCGAGATGGGGATGTTGTCCACCACGCCGCCATCCACCAGGATCTTGCCCTGATGCTGGACCGGCTGGAAGACGCCCGGGATGGCGGCGCTCGCCCGGATGGCGCGGGCCACCGAGCCGTGGTCGAGCACCACTTTGTAGCCCCAGTTGAGATCGGTCGCCACGGCGGCGAAGGGGATCTTCAGGTTCTCGATGTTCGTGGTCTTGATATGGCTTTTCACCCAGGCCTCGAGCTTGTCGCCCTTGGCGAATCCCATGCCTGTGACAGCGTTCATGACCCCGAAATCGAAGAGGTCGTCTTTCTCCAGCTGGAAGGCGGTCCACTCGAGGTCGAAGCTGCTGACATCGGCGGCGTAGATGGCGCCGATGAGACCCCCGACACTGGTGCCGACCACCAGGTCGATGGGGATCTTCTCTTGCTCCAACGCTCGGATGACCCCCACATGGGCAAAGCCCCGTGCGGCCCCTCCCCCCAGGACGAGGGCGATCTTGGGCTTCGGGGGTGGCCCCTGAGGCACCTGGGGCACCTGCAGCACGGTGGTCTGCGGAACCGTGACGGGAGGCACCGTTTGGCAGGCAGAGAGAAGGGTCAAACCCGCGATCGCAATGGCGTTTAGGGGACGCATGAAAGATCCTCCGTGAACCGAAACAGGCTCTGGCGAGCGGAATCCAGCCACTGGTGCGGCCGGGGCCCTGCCAACCGGATCGGATTCGGTATTAGACTATCCGCTACATCCGGCATTCTTCGTCCCCCTTCGTGCCTTTTCAGGAGCACCGATGCAACCCTTTGTCCCATCCGACCAGAACATGCGGGAGTTCTCCCTGCGGGCGGTGCTCATCGGCCTCGTCATGGCCGTGGTGCTCGGCTCCGCCAACGCCTACCTCGGCTTGAAGGCCGGCATGACCATCGCCGCCACCTATCCCGCGGCCGTCATCGGCATGGCCCTCATCAAGCTGATGAAGGGCACCATCCTGGAAGAGAACATGGCCCGCACCGTGGGCAGCATCGGTGAATCCGTCGCCGCTGGCGCCATCTTCACCATCCCTGCCTTCGTCATCAGCGGCATCTGGCCCCGGTTCTTCACGGCTGGCAACTACATCACCAGCTCGCTGATCATGTTCGCCGGCGGTGTGCTGGGCATCATGTTCGTGGCGCTGCTCCGCCGGGTGATGGTGGAAGATGCGGAACTGCCTTACCCCGAGAGCGTGGCCGCCGCCGAGATCCACAAGGCCGGCGCCCGGGGTGGCAGCGGCACCAAATTCCTCTTCGGCGCCATGGGCATCGGCGCAGTGATCCAGGCCCTGGTGCAGGTGCAGCTGTTCGCCACGACCTGGGAGAAGTTCGTGGGCTTCAAGGCCACGGCCATCACCCTGGTCCAGGGCTGGAAGGCCAAGGTCGGCGGCGGCATGCTGCTCAGTTCCCCCGGCATCAGCCCCGCCTACATGGGCGTGGGCTACATCATCGGGCCCAAGCTCGGCGCCCTGAACTTCTCCGGCGGCATCATCGCCTGGGGCCTGCTGGTGCCGATCATCACCTACTTCCTGGCTCCTGGCGTCCTGCCTGAGGGTGCCCCCGAGGGCGATTGGATCGCCCTGTCGGTATCGGTCTGGAAGTTCATCGTGAGGCCCATCGCCATCGGCGGCATGCTCATGGGGGCCTGCTTCACCCTCTTCAAGATGCGCAAGAGCCTGGCCACGGGCCTCACCCGCTCCATTTCAGACGTCAAGAAGGCCGCCTCCGGTGAGCACGTGGTGGATCGCGTCAACAAGGATCTGCCCTTCACCTATGTCCTCTTCGGCCTCGGCTTTGCCGCCCTGGTGACCTTCTTCATCACCTGGCGCATCTTCCAGGTGAGCCCGCTGGTCTCCTTCGTGGCGGCCCTGGTGGTGGTCATCCTGGGCTTCTTCTTCTCGGCCATCAGCGGCTACCTGGTCGGCATCATGGGCTCGAGCAACAACCCGATCTCCGGGCTGACCCTGACGGCCCTGGTGCTCACTGCCCTCGTCATGGTGGTCCTCGGCGTCAAGGGTCGCGAAGGCGTGGCCGCCGTGCTGGGCGTGGCCGCCGTGGTCTGTGTGAGCGCGGCCGTCGCCGGTGAGATGCTGCAGGATCTCAAGGCCGGGCATATCCTTGGCGGCACGCCCTGGCGCATGGAAATGGGCGACCTGCTGGGTGTGGCCCTGGCCTCGGTGGTGCTGTTCATCCCCCTCATGGTGCTGCATGAGGGCGATATCTCCGCCCAGGGTACCAAGCGCATCGCCGAACTCACCGCCCAGCAGGTGCAGATGGTGACGGCACCCCCAGATGCCAATGGTGTGGTCAAGACCTACACCCTGGATCAGGTGAAGCAGCTCCCCGCCGATCAGAAGAAGGCCGTGCTTTCCCTCGATGCCGGCTTCGGCTCCAAGCAGCTGGCTGCCCCTCAGGCGGGCCTCATGGCCCTGCTCAGCCGCGGCATCGTGGAAGGCAAGATGGCCTGGCCGCTCATCATCGTCGGCATGATGATGGGCCTAGCCTTCATCCTCATGCAGGTGAAGAGTCCCATGCTGGTGTCGGTGGGCATGTACCTGCCCCTGGAAACCACCTTCGCCATCTTCCTGGGCGGTCTCATCAAGGGCGTGGTGGAAATGGTGGGCGCCAAGCGGGGCCTGAACGAAGCCCAGAAGGTGCGCGTGGAAACAATGGCGTGCTGCTGGCTGCGGGGCTCATCGCCGGAGAGGCTCTGGTGGGGTTGCTCTTCGCCGCCTTTGCCTTCTTCGAGGTGAAGTACCAACTCACCAAGTTCATCTGGGGGGTCGACAAAACCGGTGTCACCAACGTACCGGGTGCCTTCTGGATCAGCCTGCTGATTCTGGCCGGCATCGCCGTCTACCTGGTGAAGGTGCCCATCGACAACGCCGGTGCTGCCGACGAGCCCGCACCACCCAGCGCGAATTTCTAAGGCTGGGTCAGACCAAACAGGGCGCGGGCAACCGCGCCCCGTGTTTTTGGTATTCACCGCAGATGACGCAGATGACGCAGAGGCAGGACAAAGGACCCGTTTTGTATCTGCGCCCATCTGCGACATCTGCGGTCTCAATCCCTTATTCATGGTCGTCCGAAATCCAGTCCCAGGTGCTCGATGAACCCATTTCCCGATGAAACCTTCCTTGCTTTGATTCCAGCCCAGGCCCTCTCCGCCGAACCCGGCGAGGAAGGCAACCTGATCCTGCTTCGGCCCAAGATCCTGTCCCCGCGGTGGGCCTGGCTGCTGCGGATGATGAAAAAACCCACCTTTCGCGTGAAACTGGATGCCCGCGGCACAGCCGTCTGGCTGGCCTGCGACGGAGTGCGTACTGTGTCGCAGGTGAATGAAGCCATCGTGAAGGCCTTCCCCGGAGAACCCGACACCGCCCGTCGCACAGCTCTGTTTCTCCGCGAATTGGCACGGGGCGGGTTCGTGCGGCTGGAGGGTGGCGTCCCCGAAACCTCCCACCAATCGGAAAAGCCTGCCTAAAGTGGGGTGGTTGAACCCTCATCCAACACATGGCAGTGCTCAGCAATCGACAGGGATTCTAGAATGTCCGACTGGCGCACGTCCCGATTGGCCGCTATGGGAGCCAGGCCTGTCCGCCCTTGGTTCCTGCTGCTCTGTGCCTCGACCTGGCTCGCGGCGCAGGGGTGGGATGCCACGCTCGGTGTGGGAATGCAGAGAAGGGAATCCATCCCTTTGGGTCCGGCCTCCGTGGGCGGCACCAACCAGATCCCAGTGACCTTCCGCCTGGACTGGGACCGTGTTTCCCGGCTGGTCACGCACGGCGTGCTTCGGGACCAATGGACGGTGGCGTATTCCACCGCACGAAACATCGAGTGCGACGAACAGACATTGGCCCTGGGCTGCCAGCGGGTTTACTGGGACCGGGGCCCCTTCCGGATGCACGCTGGGTTGGGTGCGGAACTCCGGGGTAGCCGAAGGATCGGGAAGGATTTCGACGCCTATTACAAGGTGCCTGCCACGGACCCTTGGAGCCCACCCGGTTCCTATTACGGGGCCTCCATTCCCGTTCACCTTGGGGGCACCACGGCCTGGGAAGCCCGGCCCATGCTTCGGGTCTTCGTGGGGTGCCGGGGGATCCTGATCCCCTTTTTTCCGTTTTTGCTGATGTGGGGGAGACAACCGGGTGCGGTTCACAGCCTGACGCGCATCGAGGTGGCCCTTCCCCTATGGAGGCAGGGGGGAGAGGGTGCCCAGGGAACGCTCCGGAAACTGGCACCCGGTCCTGAATTCAATGTCTCGATGGGGGTGCGTTTCAACGCCCCGTTCTAGTTGTCCACCCGTCGAACCTTCGGACCGAGCCGTGGGGGCTTGGCCCTGGACCCGGTATGCTGATGCCCCGGAGGCATAAGGGTCTACTTTCAAATGGGGTGTGGCCGCGCAAGGGGCACCGCCCAAGCGAGACAAGGAAGGCGACGATGACAATAGCGGCACTATTGACGAGGAGCTTGACGCAGTATCGCGCCGGGCGCTGCCCCTTGCCCTTCGGGACGGGTCCAGCCGCGCGCCCAGCGGCGTCTGCGGCCTTGAACGACGAACCACGTCGCCCTGCGGCCACATCCTTGCTGGATCACGCGGCTGGACCCGTCGCGGCTCGCATCCAATTTGAAAGCAGACCCTGACATGGCCAGGCAGGTGAAGGAGGACGGCCAGGTCCTCACGCGCAAGCGGGCGAAGATCAAAGATCCAAGCATGTGGAGGGTCCTCCTCCACAACGATGACTACACCACGCAGGAATTCGTGGTCTGGCTGCTGAAGTCGGTCTTTCGCAAGTCGGAGCCCGAGGCCACGGTCATCATGCTGGCGGTGCACAAGGCGGGTGTGGGCGTGGCGGGTTCCTATACCCGCGATGTGGCGGAAACCCGCGCTGAGCGGGGCCGCCAGCTGGCCGAGCGGGAAGGTTTTCCCCTCTTGCTCACGGTGGAGGCCGAGGATGTCTGATTCTCCGCAATTGAGCCCCGAGCTGAATCAGGGCTTCCAGCGGGCCTTCGAGCTGGCCAAGGCCCGCCGCCACGTGGATGTGGCCCTGGAGCACCTGCTGCTGGCCCTGCTGGACGATGCCCACGCCGCCCGGGCCCTGAAGAGCTGCGGCGTGAAGCTGGACACTTTGCGCGCCGATCTGGAGGCGGTGCTGGGCAAGGCCTTCGAGACCGTGCCCGAGGGCGAGGCCTTCCAGCCCCACAGCACCCTGGGCTTTGTTCGAGTGGTGGAGCGCGCCCTGGTCCACGCCTTCAGCTCGGGTCGCAAGGACGTCCGCGGCGGGGAGCTGCTGCCGGCTTTCCTCGAGGAGGAGTCCAGCCCGGCGCGCCATCTGCTGGAGCGCCATGGCGTCAAGCGGCTGGCCCTGCTGAAGGTGCTGAGCCATGGGCCCGCCGCCCCCAAGGTCCCCACCAAAAAGCAGGCGGCCGCCGAACCCGAGGAAGAGGGCCCCGTGGCCGAAAATCCATTGGTGGCCTACGCCACGGATCTCGTGGCCCAGGCGGCGGCGGGCCGGTTGGACCCGCTGGTGGGCCGCGACGCGGAGGTCACGCGCATGGCCCAGGTGCTCTGCCGCCGCCGGAAGAACAACCCGCTGCTGGTGGGCGAACCCGGCGTGGGCAAGACCGCCATCGTGGAAGGTCTGGCCCGGCGCATCCACGAGGGCACGGTTCCAGAACCCCTCAAGGCCGCGCGGATCTTCGCCCTGGACCTGGGGGCCCTGCTGGCGGGGACCCGCTACCGGGGCGACTTCGAGGAGCGCCTCAAGGCCGTGCTGAAGGCGCTGGGCGAGGAACCCGGGGCCATCCTCTTCGTGGACGAGCTGCATACGCTGGTCGGCGCCGGCGCCACCGGCGGTGGGGCCATGGATGCGGCGAACCTGCTGAAACCCGCCCTGGCCTCGGGCGAGCTGCGCTGCATCGGCGCCACCACCTTTCAGGATCTGAAGGGCTCCCTGGACCGGGACCGGGCCCTGTCCCGCCGCTTCCAGGTGGTGGAGGTGAACGAACCCTCCGCCGAAGACGCTCTTGCCGTGCTCCAGGGCCTGAAGGCGGCCTACGAATCGCATCATGGCGTGACGTACTCGGCCGAGGCCCTGGAGGCCGCTGTGCGCCTGGCCGCCAAACACCTTCCGGAACGGAAACTGCCCGACAGCGCCCTGGATGTCATCGACGAGGCCGGCGCCGCCCAGAAGCTGCTGCCGAAAAAGGGCCGGGTGAAACGGATCGGGCCGGCGGAAATGGAGGCCGTGGTGGCCCGCATGGCCCGGGTGCCCGTGGCATCCGTCACCGCGGATGACCGCGAGGCTCTGGCGGGGCTGGAAGCGGCGCTTCGAGCGCAGATCTTTGGGCAGGATGCGGCGTGCGAAACCGTAGCCAGCGCCATCAAGCTGGCGCGCTCCGGCCTGCGGGATCCGCTGAAGCCCATGGGCTGCTTCCTCTTCGCGGGGCCCACGGGCGTGGGCAAGACCGAGCTGTCGAAGCAGCTGGCCAAGGCCCTGGGCATCGCCTTCCTGCGCTTTGACATGAGCGAGTACCAGGAGAAGCACGCCGTGGCCCGGCTCATCGGCGCCCCCCCGGGCTATGTGGGCTACGAGGAGGGCGGCCTGCTCACGGACGCCATCCGGAAGCAACCTCACGCCGTCCTGCTGCTGGATGAGCTCGAAAAGGCCCACCCGGACCTGTTCGGCGTGCTGCTGCAGGTGATGGACCATGCCTCCCTCACGGACAGCCACGGCCGCAGCGCCGACTTCCGCCACACGGTGGTGGTGATGACGACGAACGTGGGCGCCCGGGAGCTGTCGGCCCGGCAGGTGGGCTTCGCCGAGGCCGGGGCCCGGCGCTCGGCCACAGGGGCCATCGAAAAGGCCTTCAGCCCTGAGTTCCGCAACCGCCTGGATGCCATCCTCCAGTTCGCGCCGTTGGGCCGACCTGAGATGGAACGGGTGGCCGACAAACATCTGCGGGAGCTGGAAACCCAATTGTCCGAGAAAGCCGTGGCCCTCACCTGCACCCCCAAGGCCCGGGCCTGGCTGGCGGAAAAGGGCTACGACCCCGCCTTTGGCGCCCGTCCCATGGCCCGGCTCATCGAGCGCGAGCTGCGCCGTCCCCTGGCGGAGGCCCTGCTCTTCGGGCCGCTGAAAAAGGGCGGAAAGGCCCAGGTGGATCTCCAAGACGGTCGGCTGTGCCTGTCTTTCGGCTGACCGAGGCGCTCGTCTTTCCGGACCCGGAGCTGGCGGAGGAGGGGCTGCTGGCCATCGGTGGCGATCTCAGCGTGCCCCGGCTTCTGCTGGCCTACCGCAGCGGCATCTTCCCCTGGTTTGGCGAGGAGGATCCGCTGCTCTGGTGGTCGCCCCCCGAGCGGGCCCTGCTGCGGCCGGGCCGCCTGCACCTGGCCGCGCGCACGCGCCGGAGCCTGCGCAACCGCCCCTTCGAGATCCGGCTGGATACGGCCTTCGAGGCAGTCATCGGGCACTGCTCCAAGGGGCCCCGCCCTGGCCAGGACGGCACCTGGATCACGGCGGCGATGCGCGCCGCCTATGTTGAGTTGCACCGGGCGGGCCACGCCCACAGCGTGGAGGCCTGGCGCGACGAGGA
>JANXYT010000456.1 GCA_025355915.1 Holophagaceae bacterium | reverse complement strand
TCGTACCGTTCGCAGGTTCAGCGTCCGGTTGCAGAAGATCCCGCGACCGGGGGAGGCTTCGGGAAGCTGTTGATTTTGCATGGTTCAGGATAGCAAGGCCGGGTTTGGATCTACCGGGTGGTCGACCTCCCCGCCTCCGTGCGATTCTGAAGGTTCCCCTATCCGGAGGTCCCTTGTCCCTGCTGCATCGGTTCCTGATCCCAGCCCTCCTCATGACCATGCCCGTCGTGGCTGCCGAGAAACGGGCCTTCCAGATCGAGGATCTCTACCGCCTGAAGGGTGTGCAGCACCTGGCGCTGAGCCCGGATGGAACCAGGCTGGCCTTCGAGGTGTCGAGCCAGGACCTGAAGGCTGCGAAGCGGCACACTCAGATCTGGATGCTGGAAGTGGCCTCGGGCCAGACAAAGCAGCTCACCTTCTCCGGCAAGGCGGATACGGCGCCCCAGTGGTCGAAGGACGGGAAGACGCTCTTCTTCCTGTCGAGCCGCGAGGGTGGCAGCCAGCTCTGGGCCTTGGACGCCAGTGGCGGCGAGGCGCGCAAGGTTACGTCGTTCGAGGCCGGCGTGGGTGCGCCGAAGCTGATGCCGGGCGGGAGCAAGGTCATGTTCGAGGCCTCGGTGTTTCCCGAAGCCATGACGGACGGCGCGAAGCACAAGGAACTGACCGAGAAGCTGGAGAGCGGCCCCGTGCAGGCCCACCTGGCGGATTCGTTGCTGTACCGGCACTGGACTGGGTGGCGGGACTTCCAGTATTCGCACCTCTTCACCGCGACCTTCGAAGGCAAGGTGGAGGCGATCACCACCGGCAAGCAGGACTATCCCGGCTTCTGGCAGGGCTGGGACCTGAGCCCCGATGGCAAGGAGGTCTGCGTCACCACCAACATCGACCCCGTGCCGGCCCGCAGCACCAATCAGGATCTCTTCCTCATTTCTCTGGGGGGTGACCGCACGCCCCGTTGCATCACCGGCGACAACCTGGCCGCGGATAGCGATCCGAAGTACTCACCCGATGGGCGCTTCATCGCCTACAGGCTGCAGACGAAACCAGGCCACGAATCTGACTGCTTTCGTCTGGCCATCTACGACCGCACGGCGAAGACCCGCAAAGTTCTGACCGAAGCCATCGACAACTGGGTGGATGCGTTTCACTGGTCCGCCGACGGCAAGGCGCTCTGGTTCACCGTGCAGGAGAAGGGCCGCTGGCCGTTGTTCCGCGTGGAGGTCGCCACCGGGAAGATCGCCCGCATGCTCGAAGGCCAGAGCATCAAGGAATTCATGATCAGCCCCGACCAGAAGGCCGTCTACCTTACCAAGACCCGCGTGGGCGAACCCGTGGAGATCTGGCGCTATGGCTTCGAGTCGAAGGCCCTCACTCGGCTGACTTCATTCAACCAGGCCGTGGCCGACGAGGTGGACCTCCGTCCCACCGAAGAACAATGGGTGAAGGGCGCGGATGGCAAGGATATCCACGTGTTCCTGGTGAAGCCCCACGGCTTCGATCCCGCGAAGCAGTATCCGCTGATCCTCAACGTCCACGGCGGGCCCCAGATGATGTGGTCCGACACGCTCCGGGGCGACTGGCAGGTGTATCCCGGCGCGGGCTACATCGTGGCCTTCCCGAACCCGCACGGCTCCACGGGCTACGGCCAGGCCTTCACAGACGCCATCAGCGGCGACTGGGACGGCAAGGTCATGACGGACATCGAGAAGGTGGCGGACCATCTGGCGGCGCTGCCCTACGTGGACAAGGATCGCATGGGTGCCATGGGCTGGAGCTGGGGCGGCTACGCCATGATGTGGCTGGAGGGCCGCAGCACGCGCTTCAAGGCCCTGGCCGCCATGATGGGCGTGTACGACCTGCGCTCCATGCACGGCGCCACTGAGGAGTTGTGGTTTCCGGAGCACGATCTCACGGGTACGCCCTGGGACAAGGCCCAGGCCTACGAGCGGATGAACCCCAGCGGCCAGGTGAAGGCCTTCAAGACGCCCTGCCTGGTCATCACCGGCGAGCGGGACTACCGCGTGCCCTACACCCAGAGCCTCCAGTTCTTCACGGGGCTCCAAGAGATGGGCGTGCCGAGCCGCCTCATCGTCTTCAAGAACGATGGCCACTGGCCCGACGCCCTGAAGTCCATGCCCGTCTACTACAACGCCCACCTCGAGTGGTTCCAGAAGTACCTGGGCGGCGGCGCCGCCCCCTGGAAGACCGAGGACCTGGTGCGCAACCTGGCCTTCGACCAGGCGGGGAAGGTAGCTCCTGGGCCCGAACGCTAAGCGGATCGGCGAATTACTGGCTGCCGCGCGGCATGGTCCCGAGCCCCACGGCGATCTCGCGGCTGAGGTCGCCGAGAATGAGGTTGTGGGCCCCCACCAGGGCTTCCGCGTCCTGGCCCTGGACGGGCCTTTGAAGGGTGGTTTCTCGAAGGATCAGGGCCGGGCCGCCCCGGCGAGGACTCACCATCCAGGTGGCCTGGAGGGTGAGGGTTCCTCCGGGTTTTCCCCCCAGTCGGTGGACATCCACTTCCAGGCGATGGGTGGCCACAACCTTTTCACCGTAGGGGTAGGCCACCACGGTAGGGCTGCCCGTCATCCGGGCGAGGTTCTCGACCAGGATCCGCTGCATATCCTTGTCCAGGCCGTTGCCCCAGCGATGCGATTCCAGGAGGCTCAAAACGCCCGGGCCGGTTTCCATCAGGAGCTGCGGTCTTTGAAGGCTCGCCGGCAATCGCACGGGCATGACCTCCAGGGCCATGGAGGTCTGCGAGGACGGAGTGGTTGCCGCTTCCAAGGTCATGGGGCCGAGCGTATGGAACACCTCGGCGCTGGGCCGCGAACATCCGATTCCCACCGCCAGCGCCAGGGCGAGGCAGGGAAGCAATGGCCGGATCATTTGGTTTTCCCCTTTCCGAAGATCAGTGATTCCGGATGCCGCTCCAGGGTTTCGGCCAGATCCCGCAGGGCGCGGGAGGCCTTGTTGAATTCCTCCAGCGCGCTGCGCAGGTCCTGCTGGGTGGGGGAATCGGTCCGGAGGGTTTGTTCCAAGGCCGCCAGGGTGGCCTGGCCTTGCGCCAAGGTGGCCTGGGCCTGGGGCACCGTCTTCTGGTCGAGATGGGCCATCAGCCCCTTGGCCTCCTGCAACGTTTCCTTCAACACGGGAAGGCTGGCGCGAAGCTCGCCGATGACCTCTTCAAGGGGGAGGCTCTGCAGGCGCTCGGAGAATTTGGTGAGGTTGGCCACCATGACGGTCATGGCGCCCATGGTGGATGGGATGGCGGGGAGCTCCTCGTAGTTTCCGTAATGGCCGACCGCCCGAGCCGGCGCTTCCGGATGGAATCCAAGGTCCACGTAGAGGCCGCCCGTCAGCAGGGAGGCGGTCTTGAGTTGGGCCCGAAGGCCGCGTTTCACCAGGGCTTTGACGAGCATCTCCGTGGAGGCACCCTTGGGGCCCACCACCGAGAACCGTTCAGGCTCCAGGGCGATGAGCACCGGGATCTTGCCCTCCAGGCTTCCGGAATGGAATTCAAGTTTGAAGTCCTCCACCTGGCCCACCTGGATGCCCTGGTATTCCACGGGGGCGCCTCGCATGAGGCCCCGCACGGATTCATTGAAATTCACCACATAGTAGTGGCGATCCACGACCACCTTTTCGTAGATCTTCTCGCGGCTCGGGTACAGCCAGAACACCTTGCCCGGGGGCGCCGCGCCGCTGGCATCCAGGCTCATGGGATTCTCGAAGGAGATGCCCCCGAGGAGGAGATCCACCAGGGAATCCGACTTCATCCGGAGGCCGTTGGCATCCACGGTCACGTCCACG
Organism: Holophagaceae bacterium; assembly: GCA_025355915.1. GTDB lineage: Bacteria > Acidobacteriota > Holophagae > Holophagales > Holophagaceae > Geothrix. The sequence goes on along the minus strand of JANXYT010000456.1, from coordinate 6,170 downwards.
CCGCCTGCATCCCAGAAGCGGGTGCCCATTCTCACAAGCTCGGAATAGGGCGCGTTGATGAAGATCTTGATGGAGACGGCCCGACCCTCTTTTTCGAGATCGAACCCCGCCACCTCCCCCACCCGGATCTGCCGGAAGTGCACCGGTGAGCCAATATTCAAGGAGCCAAGCTTTTCGGCTCGCAATTCAAACAGGGCCCCCGGCCGCTTCGAGGTGTCGATGCTCGGGGTTTCCAGTCCCTTGTAATCCCGGGCGAACTTGGTGGTCTCCCCGGGTTTCCCTGGATCCATTCCGATGTAGGCGCCGGACAGGATGGTCCCCAGTCCCGAGATGCCACTGGAGCCGACGCGCGCCCGGACCACCCAGAAGCGGCTGTGTTCGGAGAGGAGGCTGGCAGCCTCCCGCTTCACTTCCGCTTTGACCACCACGTGGCTGAGGTCGCGGCTGAGATTGATGGCCGTGACCCGGCCGACATCAACATCCTTATGGCGGATGCGAGTCTGGCCGGCCTCGAGTCCCTCGGCACCGAGGAACGTGATGGTGATGGTGGGCCCCGTTTCCGCGTAGGACCTCACGGCCATCCAGGCCCCGATGAGGGCGGCCACGAGGGGGATCAACCAGACGATGGAAGGGCGCCGCCGCAGGTGGACCTTGGCTTCAGGCACCTCGGCTGGGGACAGGGATTCCGGGCGGTCATCCAAGGGCTCAGCCATGTGCAGGCTCCTCACGCTGACCCAAACGTCCCCGGGAATCTAGGGTCAAGGCATCCCAGACGAGCCTGGGATCGAAACACTGAACGGCCAGGATGGTCGCAAACACCATCAGGGCGAAGGCCACCGCGCCGGGGCCGGGGGTGATGGTGGCGACCGTGCCCAGCTCCACCATGGCCACCATGAGCGTGATGACGAAGATATCCACCATGGACCAGCGTCCCACCATTTCGGTCAGTCGGTAGAGTCGCGCCCGCTGTTCGGGCCACCGCGAGGAGTGCCGGCGCTCGGAAATGAGGAGGATGGCCAGGATGATGATTTTCAAAATGGGCACCAGCACACTGGCGATGAAGATGAGCAGGGCCAGTGGCCAGGACCTGGTGCGCATGAAGTGGATGATGCCGCCCATGATCGTATCCGCCTGGGTACGCCCCAGCGAGACCACCCGCATCACTGGCAAGAGATTGGCGGGCAGGTAAAGGAGGATGGACGTGAGCAGAAGGGCCCAGGTCCGCTCCCTGCTTTTCAGCTTCCGGCTGTGCAGGGTGGCCCCGCACCGCGAGCAGGAAGAGTCCTTCAAGGGAGAGAGCCGTCCACAGCTGAGGCAGGCGACCAGGTTCGCCTCCCGGGCGGTCCGTGCCCCCTTTGGGAGCTCGCTGGCTGCTTCGACCGCTTGGCCTCCCAGGGCCTCCCAGACTGCCCCGATGTCCAGCACCGACACGGCGGCCGCGGCGACCACCATGAAGGCGCCCAGCCCGTACAGGGATGGGCCGGGCACCACCACGGCCATTTGGGCCAGCTTCACGTAGGACACGATGATGCCGAGGATGAAGACTTCCGCCATGCCCCAGGCTCCGAATTGCTCCACGATCCGAAAAATCCTCGCGGTCCAGCGGTTCGGCTGCCGCCGTCGAAGCTGCAGCAGGACATAAATCATGCCGCTCAGATGGGCCAAAGGAGCCAGGATCACGGTGGTGATCAGGACCGCGGACAACCAGGGCCAGCCTAGGTTGGCGAGGAGGCGCGCGGAACCGGGGATGGACGCTTCCTGGGCTGTGCCATGAAGGTGGAGGGTCAAGAGGGGAAACGAAAGGGCGAGAAGGAAGAGCACCATGGCGGCCGCGTGCAGGGCCAAGGCCACATCCCTGGAACCATATCCCCCCCTTCGCAGGATGGCCCCGCAGCGCGTGCAAGAAGAGTTACCTCTGGTGGGAGGCCGCTCCACCCAATGAAGCAGATCGCACTCCGAACAGGCCATGAGAATGGAGCTAGGGGTCATGGGAGAACTCTCGGTCACGTTCACCTTACCTGCGAACATCATGGGAATTCTCAGGAAGGGATACCAGGATAATGAATTCAGACCCTTGGCCATCCGGGTGAAGGGGGTGGCGAGGCAGTCCGCCTCCCGCGAGCAGGCCCCGTACCCCATAGACATAGAAACGGCCCCGAAGGGCCGCGATGCTTTCATGTTTCTTGCCGGCCGGGAACACTGCCGGGAAAACTGCGCAGGTCGGCCCCCTCGGACAGGGCCCAACCTCGGCGAGTGGCTGCTGGAGGACCTCCGAGCTTGGTTCGGTGGCTCAACCTGCGGGCAGATCAGGATGGGGCGCACCCAGACCCTCCCCATGTTCAACGAGGTGGCCGGGCCGCAACGATCCCGGTCTACTTCTTCTTTTTCGCGGGTGCCAGGGGCGCTTTCTTGACAGGCTCGCCCAGGCTGCCGGCCAGACCCGATCCCCGGGACGTTGCGCCATGCACGACAGGCGGTTTGGCTTTTTTGGGTTTCTTATCGTTGCCCATACATCCTCCTTGTGGGCTCCCGTTTCTTCTGGATCCGGGCCCTGAGACATCATGGGCGCAATCATTGGATGTGGGGCCTGCTATCCACGCAAGGGCTCAGCCCTGGTTACCCTCGTAAGCTGATGCTAAGGTAACGAATGATGCCCCAGGAGCCCCCATGCGCACCGCTTCCGTTCTGGCCGCCCTCATGACGCTGCCCGCCCTCGCCGCCAACCCGGCCGCAGTGGTCAACCCGTTCTTTGCGGAATGGAAGACGCCCTTCGGGGTGCCGCCGTTCGCCGAGATTAGGGAGGAACACTTCCTGCCAGCGCTGAAGGAGGGCATGGCGCGCCAGAAGGGGGAGGTCGCCGCCATTGTGGCGATCAAGGAGGCCCCGACCTTCGCGAACACCATCGTGGCGCTGGAGCTGTCGGGCCAGTTCATGGACCGCGTCGGTTCCGTGTTTTTCAACCTCACGGGCGCGGAAACGAATCCCAAGCTGCAGGCCGTGAATCGCGACGTGATGCCGCTGCTGTCGGCGCACCGGGACGACATCCAGCTGAACCCGAAGCTTTTCCTGCGGGTGAAGGCTGTGTGGGACGCCCGGGTCGGCCTGAAGCTGGCGCCCGATCAGACCCGTCTGTTGGAGCGAACCTACAAGGGCTTTGTCCGGGCCGGGGCGGCGCTGACGCCGGACCAGCAGGTCCGGATGCGCGCCATCAACGGCGAGCAGTCCAAGCTGGGCGTGGAGTTCGGGGACCGCCTGCTCAAGGCCACCAAGGCCTTCCAGATGGTGGTCGAGCAGCCCGCGGATCTGGCTGGACTCCCTGAGGGCACGCGCATGGCCGCAGCGGCCGCGGCGAAGAAGGCCGGCCTGGACGGCAAGTGGCTGTTCACCTTGGATGGCCCCAGCATCTGGCCCTTCCTCGAATACGCCCAGAACCGCGAGCTGCGGAAGCGCCTTCTCTCGGGCTACCTGGAGCGCTGCAACCAGGGCGGCGATACGGACACCAACGCCATCGTGAGCCGCGTGGCGGCATTGCGCGTCGAGAAGGCCCAGCTGCTGGGCTACAAGACCTGGGCCGACTTCGTCCTGGAAGAGAACATGGCCAAGAATCCCAAGGGGGTCTATGGCCTGCTGGACCAGATCTGGAAGCCCGCGCTGGAAGTCGCCAAGAAGGAACGCGCTGAGCTGCAGGCCATGATGGCGAAGGATCTGCCCAGCCAAAAGCTCGAGCCCTGGGACTGGCGCTACTACGCCGAAAAGGTGAAGCAGGCCAAGTACGACTTCGACGAGGAATCCGTGAAGCCCTACTTCGCCATCGATGCCGTGCGCCAGGGCGCCTTCACCGTGGCCGGGAAACTCTACGGCATCACCTTCACCGAAGTGAAGGGCATCCCCGTCTACCAGCAGGATGTGCGCTGCTTCGAGGTGAAGGAGAAGGACGGCCGCCACCTGGGCCTGATCTACGTGGACTACCATCCCCGGCCGGGCAAGCGGGGCGGCGCCTGGATGAGCAACTACCGGGCGGCCTGGATCCAGGACGGCAGGCAGGTGGATCCCGTGGTGGTGAACGTCTGCAACTTCACCGCGCCCGCCGGCGATCGTCCCGCGCTGCTGACGTCTGATGAAGTGCGCACGCTCTTCCACGAGTTCGGCCACGGCCTGCACGGGCTCTTCTACAAGGGGCGCTACCGCGGCACCGCCGGGACGCCCCGCGACTTCGTGGAACTGCCCAGCCAGGTCATGGAGAACTGGTCCATGGAGCCCGAGGTGCTGAAGCTCTACGCGAAGCACTACCAGACCGGCGCGGTCATCCCCGACGCCCTGGTGGCAAAGATGAAGAAGGCCGCCACCTTCGGCCAGGGTTTTGCCACGGTGGAGTACATGGCCGCGTCCCTGCTGGACATGGACTGGCACACGCTGACGGACACCAAGCCCCAGGACACCGCCGCCTTTGAGAAGGCTTCCCTGGCGAAGTGGGGCCTCATCGCCGAGATCCCGCCCCGCTACCGCAGCCCCTACTTCAACCACATCATGGGCGGCTACGCGGCGGGCTATTACAGCTATATCTGGAGCGCCGTGCTGGACAGCGACGCCTTCCAGGCCTTCAAGGAAAAAAGGAACCTCTTCGATCCCGCCACTGCGGCGACGTTCCGCGCCGAAGTGCTCTCCAAGGGCGGCACCGAGGATCCGGCGCTGCTCTACCGCCGTTTCCGGGGCCGCGATCCGAAGGTGGGGCCGCTGCTGGAAAAACGGGGCCTGAAGTAGGTCAGAACCTCGCCGTCGCGCCGAGCATCAGCCCGGTGGCGGTGAGGGTCTTGTCGATGGGACTCCAGAAACCCCTCACCTCGACACCGAGGCGGGGGGTGAACTGGTAGCCCAGGCCACCGTTGAGGCCGAGCCGGGTGGCGGACTGGGTGGAGGGCGAGGTTCCCGTGGCGCTCACGCGCCACTGCTGGCCGCCCACGGCTCCGATAAGGTAGGGGCCGTGCTCGGGGTCCTCGTCGGGAAACCAGAGCGCGTCCACCATCAGGTCCACCGAGGCGATGGAGGTTTTCGTCCCGGTCAGCCCCAGCGTGTCCCCCTTGGGGATGAACTGGGCGCCCACCAGGGGCCGCAGCACCAGGCCCCGGCTGAGGGGAATGCTGACGTAGACCGCAGCACCCAGGCCGACTTGGCTATCGGTGAGATTGCGGAGGTTGCCCATGGGGACCAGGCCGTGAACCCGGGCGCCGATGGCGGCGTCCTGGGCGGTAAGCGTCAACGCCGCGGCGGCAGCCAGAAGGGTGGCGATGGGTTTCATGTCAGGCCTCGTACTTGCTCACGATGTCGGCCCAACGGCCCTGGGCCTTGAGGATCCGTTCGGCCACCAGCCTTAGCAGGCCGTGGCCTCCGGGCACGTCGGCCACCCAGTGGCAGGCGGCTTTCACTTCGGGCACGGCGTCCGAGGGGCAGCACGCCAGGCCCACGCGTCTGAGGAGGGGGAGGTCAGGCAGGTCATCCCCCAGGTGGGCCACCTCGTCATAGGCCAGGCCGTATTTGGCGCACAGTTGGTCGAGGACAGGTCGCTTGTCCAGGTGACCCGCGAAGCAGTCCTCCACCCCCAGATCCTCCGCGCGGTTCAGGGTGGCGGCAGCGTCCAGGCCGGAGATGAACGCCACGGGGATGCCCGCCCGCTGCAGCCACTTGATGGCGGCGCCATCCCGCACGTGGAAGGCCTTGGTGTGGCCCGGTTCCGCCCCGTAGTGTAGGGCCCCGGTGGTGAGCACCCCGTCGATATCGGTGCAGAGCAGGCGGATCTTGGCGGTACGCAGGTCCAGGTCGTCCACGGGTATCTCCACCATCAGCCTAGGAGCCTGTCCAAGTATTCGATAGGGGCTGCATTGATGGCAAAGGGCTTCCAGGCAAGGAAGGGCGCGCAGGGCGGTGCGGGTTCACCGTTCAAGCGCCCTGACACGGCATGGGAGCCCTTTGCAATCAACCCTTCGGGCTGGGGCGGCAGCCGTCGGGATGCTGCGTCAGGCTCCTCGTCCTTGGAACCACCAGAATTCAGTACGTCTCGCGTATCGGCTTCGCCGATACCGAGAAGGCCTTTGTCGCCTTCCTGGCCTCCCTCGGCTGGCGCCCCAGTGCAGCCCCCACCCAATACTTGGACAGGCTCCTAGCAAGCCCAACTG
>JANXYT010000147.1 GCA_025355915.1 Holophagaceae bacterium | reverse complement strand
CATCCGGGTGAAGGACGAGGCGGGCCAGGATACGGGCAAGGCCGTGGCCATGAGCAGCGACTGCAACAGCCGCTTCTGCTACCTGGATCCCTTCTGGGGCGCGGCCCACGCCGTGGCCGAGGCCTGCCGCAACCTGGCCTGTGTGGGTGCCGAGCCCATCGGCCTCACGGACTGCCTGAACTACGGCAATCCCGAGAAACCCGAGAACATGTGGACCTTCGAGCAGGGCTGCCTGGGCATTCGCCAGGCCTGCCTCGCGTTGGACGTGCCCATCGTCAGCGGCAACGTCAGCCTCTACAACGACACCGAAGGCCAGAGCATCTTCCCCACGCCCATGATCGCCGCCGTGGGTCTGGTGGAGGACTGCGCGGGCCAGGTGATGGTGGGAGCGCCCGATGCCACGGCCCTTTCCAAAGTGGGCAATCGCATCTGCGGTTCGGGTTTCCGCGCCGCCCATGACGGCATCTTCATGCTGGGTGAGACCCGCGACGAACTGGGGGGCAGCGAGTACCTGAAGCTGCGCACCGGCAGGGTGGAAGGCGCCTGCCCCGAACTGCGCCTGGACGAGGAACTGCGGCTCCAGGCCTGCGTGCGCGAGGGCATTCGCCTGGGCCTCATCCGCAGCGCCCACGACACCAGCGAGGGCGGCCTGCTGGTGGCGGCGTTGGAGAGCGCCTTCGGTGGCGACATGGGTTGCCAATTGATGCTCAACCGCAGGGGTTTGCGCCTCGACAGCCTGCTCTTCGGGGAGACCTCCGGGCGCATCGTGGTGAGCGTGGGGCCCGAGGGCGAAGGCAGCTTGGCCAGCCTCTGCGCCACCCACCGCTTGCCCTTCGCCAAGATCGGCACCACCGGCGGACCGCGCACCACCCTCGCCGTGGATGGCCAGCCCCTGCTGGATGCCGATGCGGCAGAACTGAAAGGCCTCCATGCGGGGGCGCTGGAAGCGGCCCTGGCCTGATCCGGTTCCTTCAGATCCCCATGGCCATCGGGGTCTTCAGCTTCCAGAGCATGCCCTCCATCAACGCCTCGTCGGCCTTGAGGTCGGCCTTGAAGGACCGGGTGTCCGTGTGATGGATTTCCCGGCGGAGTTCCTCAAGGTCGCGCTCAAGCAGCCCCATCAGAAGCTGTGTTTCTCTTTCGTCAAGATAGAGATCCATGGTGGCCTCCCCTGCGCGGACGAGCCAGGTCTGCTGCCGCCCACACCCACAGAAAATATCGGGCTTCTGGCCCTCTCACGCCACCTTATTCCGCTTCGAGGTGTGCCACCGTCAAGTTTCCCGTGCTGTTCTAGCTTTTCCCCTGGAGGATCCGCGCCGGCAGCAGGAACAAACCCTTCACGATTCCAAAGGCGCCCTCCACCGCGAAGCCCAGGATGCGGAACGGCAGGAGCACCAGCCAGATCAGTGGGTAGAGGATCAGCGCCAGGAGCGCCAGGGGCCAGCAGATCACCAGCAGGATGAACCAGAGCAGGAACGCGGCCATGGGAGCCTCCACGGGTTCAGGATCGTCGGGTGCCGGAGCCACCGCGAGGGCGGATCGGCGAATGGACGCCAGGTACCGGCGGGTTCCGGAGGTAAGCTTTCCTCACCCCCCTTCAAGGACGACCCATGCCGCGCCGCGCCGAATCCCTTTCCCTCGACCGCCGCGCCTTCCTGGGTGCGGGCTTGGCCACGGGCGCCGCGGCGCTCCTGGGAGGCGACCTGAAAACGGCTCCGGCGGCCAAGGGATTGGTGCTGGAGGAGGCCACCGTGGACGGCCTTCAGGCCGGTCTGGCGGCAGGGCGATGGACCGCGGCGAATCTGGTGCGGAGGTACCAGGCCCGCATCCGGGCTCTGGATCAAACCGGGCCGAAGCTGAACGCGGTCATCGAGCTGAACGCGGAGGCCCTGACCATCGCCAAGGCCCTGGATGTTGAACGCAAAGCCGGGAAGGTGCGCGGGCCGCTGCATGGCATTCCGGTGCTCATCAAGGACAACATCGATACCGCCGACGGCATGAAGACCACGGCGGGATCGCTGGCCCTGGCGGATGCCCCGCCTCCCAAGGTGGATGCTTTCATCGTGCAGAAACTCCGCGCCGCGGGCGCCGTGATTCTGGGCAAGACGAACCTCAGCGAGTGGGCGAATTTCCGTTCCACCCGCAGCAGCAGCGGCTGGAGCGGACGGGGCGGACAGACGCGGAATCCCTACGCCCTGGACCGCAGCCCCAGTGGTTCCAGTTCCGGGTCCGGCGCGGCCGCGGCGGCCAGCCTGTGCGCGGTGGCCGTGGGCACGGAAACGGATGGCTCCGTGGTGAGCCCCGCCAATGCGAACGGCCTGGTGGGATTCAAACCCACCGTGGGCTTGGTGAGCCGCAGCGGCATCATCCCCATTTCTCACACCCAGGACACGGCCGGGCCCATGACGCGCACGGTCCGCGACGCGGCGATCCTGCTGAACGTGCTGGCGGGAACCGATCCCAAGGATGCCGCCACCCGCGAGGCGGACACCCGGCGGGAGGCGGACTACACCCGGTTTCTTGTGAAGAATGGGCTGAAGGGCGCCCGCCTCGGCCTGGTGAAGAACCACATGGGCGTCCACGCCCATGTGGATGCCGTGATCCAGCCCGCCCTGGAGGCCCTGAAGGCCCAGGGCGCCACGCTGGTGGAGGTGGAGCTGAAATCCGCGGCCTACGACGATGCGGAATTCGAGGTGCTGCTCTACGAATTCAAGGCGGACCTGGACGCCTACCTCGCGGGCCGGGGTGGGTTGGTGAAGGATCTGGCCGGGCTGATGGCCTTCAACGAGGCCCGGCGCACGGACGAGCTGCCCTTCTTCGGTCAGGAGCTCCTGAAGCAGGCCCAGGCCAAGGGATCCCTGGCAGATCCCGCCTACCTCAAGGCTCTGGAAACCTGTGCCCAGGCCCGGCGGGATATCACCGGCCTGCTGGAGAAGCACCAGCTGCAGGCCCTGGTGGGCCCCACCGGCGGGCCCGCCTGGCTCATCGATCACCTCAATGGCGACAGCTCCAGCCTGAGCTTTTCCAGCCCCGGGGCGGTGGCCGGGTGCCCGCATATCACCGTGCCAGCCGGCTTCGCCTTCGGGCTGCCCGTGGGGCTGTCCTTCGTGGGCGGCCCCTGGCAGGAGGGCAGCCTGCTGACCCTGGCCTACGGCTTCGAGCAGGCCACGCGCGCCCGCCGGGCGCCACGGTTCGCCCCGACCGCCCCGGTTCCCCGTTGACAGAAGCGGCGCCCCCCTGCACCCTGGGCCCTTCCCTCCAGGAGATCCCATGAACCGAGTCCTGCTCACCCTCCTTCTCGCGGCCTCCGTGGCCGCCGTCGCCCAGGATCCCAAGACGAAGCCCGCCCCCGCCACGAAGGCCGCTCCCGCCGCGCCTGCGGCGAAACCCGCGCCGGCTGCTCCCGCCAAGGCTGCGGCCACCACGGGCGCCATCCTGGCCAACAAGGATTCCAAGATCTACCATCGCGCCGACTGCAAGCTCGCCGCGAAGATGAAGGACGCCAACAAGACCTCGTTCGCCTCCGCTGCCGAAGCCGACAAGGCCGGTTACAAGGCCTGCAAGGTGTGCAAACCCTGAGGGTCAGCTTCTCTTGCCTATCTCCAAAACGTTAAGGGCGCCATGAGGCGCCCTTAACGTTTTGGAGTGCAGAAACGATCTACTTCTTGGGGAACTGGCGATCGTAGGCTTCCTGGGCGTACTCGCTGGGCGGGACCGCGAAGCGGCGCTTGAAGGCGCGGGTGAAGGCGCTGGCGTCGTAGAAACCAAGGAGCTTGGCCACGTCGCTGGGCCGCTCGCCGTTGGCCAGCAGGGTGACGGCGCGCTGGAGGCGCCGCTCGATGAGGTACTGGTGCGGGGTGGTGCTGGTGGCTTCGCGGAAGAGGCGGATGAAGTGATCCGGCGTGCAGCGGGCCATGGTGGCCAGTTCGGGCACGCTGTTCTTCGCGCCCAGGTGGATCTCCATGTGATCCAGCACCAGCTGCAGGGTGGAACGGTTCAGACGGTAGGGGAAACGGCCCCGGTCCTCTTTCTCCGTCAGGCGCGACAGCTCAGCGCCCAGCAGGATGAGGAAGAGTTCGCGGGTCATGAGCTGCACGCCGTCGGGATTCGCCAGTTCCTGCGAGAAGATGCTGAACAGCTGCTTGAGGCTGAGGCTGCGCAGCACGGCGAAACTGGATTCCTGCCACTTGCGCGGCGGATGCTGCAGGGCGGAGAGCAGCGGCTCGGGGAAGGGGCCTTCCATGAACAGCGCCGTAAACCCGAACGGTGTGTTGGAATGGTGGCGCTTCAGCGTGTGCCCAAAGCCCGGCAGCAGCAGGGCCAGGTCGCCCGAGCGGATGACGCCCTCTTCGCGATCCTCGCCGGTGCAGACGCGCACGGCGTGAGTGGGCTGAAGCAGCGTCCAGGCATCCCGGGCTGGAAGCAGCCTGGCCGGGACCGGGTCGCGCTTCAGCACGGACAAGCGGAGCGGTCCGCTGGTGTAGGTTAGGAGATTTTTGGCTTCAGGGTCGCTCATAGCTCAGGAATAAACCGATATGCCTACCGAGGCGTTCCGGAAGGATGACAGGAAAAGTTTTTCCATGAAATGGAATTTTCACAGCCCCGGATTTTGTGATCCCGGTCAGGCCCTGGTGAAGGTCTCGGCGAGGCTCCTGAAGACGCCCATCCCACCCGTGGGCCCCAGCTTCGGGTCGATGGCCCGTTCCGGGTGGGGCATCATGCCCAGCACGTTCCCCCGGAGGTTCACGATGCCCGCGATGCCGTTCATGGCGCCGTTGGGCACATGGTCGGCCCCGATGGCGCCCGTCGGGGAACAGTAGCGGAACGCCACGCCGCCCCGGGCCTCCAGGTCCACCAGGTCGGCAGGGTCGAGCGTGAAATTGCCTTCGGCGTGGGCGATGGGGACCTGGAACACCTCGCCGGGCTGCATGGCGCAGGTGAAGGGCAGGTCGGCGCGCTCCACCCGCAGGTGGATGTCCGCGTGGATGAAGCGCAGGGATTCATTGCGCAGCAGGGCGCCCGGCAGCAGGTGGGCCTCGCACAGGATCTGGAAGCCGTTGCATACGCCCAGCACCAGGCCGCCGTGGTCGGCATGGCGCTTCACGTCGGCCATGATGGGCGCCAGGGCCGCGAGGGCGCCGCAGCGCAGGTAGTCGCCGTAGCTGAAGCCCCCGGGCACGAAGACCAGCTCCGTGTTTTCAGGCAACCGCGTCTCCTGATGCCAGACGGGAATCGTGTCCCAACCCATCACGGTGCCGCAGGCGTGCAGGGCATCGTGATCGCAGTTGGAACCGGGGAAGACCGGGACCGCCACGCGCATCACAGCACCTCGATGGAAGCCTTCTCCATCACGGGATTGACCAGCAGCTTCTCGCACATGGCCAGGGCCTTGGCCTTGACCTCGGCGGGATCGGTGCCGGGCACGTCCATGTCGATCAACCGGCCGATGCGGACATGCTCCACCTCGAAGCCGAACCCGTGCAGCCCCTGTTCCACCGCCTTGCCCTGGGGATCCAGGATTCCAGGCTTCAACTGCACCGACACGCGCACCTTCATGGGGCCTCCACGGTGACAGTTTACCTGATGCGCAGCGCTCTCAGGACCGCGGCGTCCATCGATGGGCCTCGAGATCCAGATTGCCCAGGTCATCCACCTCGATGCCTTCGTCGCGCAGCCGCCCGATCTGCTCGAAGGCGCCCCACCAGCGGCCGCGGCTGGGCACGTAGCCGCGCGTGTTGACCACGCGATGCCAAGGCAGCTTCGTACCCTCGGGCAGGCCCGAGAGCACCATGCCCACCTGCCGCGGCCGCTGTGGAAAGCCCGCCAGGGCTGCCACCTGGCCGTACGAGGCGAGCTTGCCTTTGGGGATTTTCGCGACGATGCCCAGTACCGTGGCGCGAAAATCCACCGGGGGCTCGCCCGCCTCGATGCGGTTACCGGACTTCGGCCTCGGCATTAGGCCTGCACGCCGGGCCGCTGATCGGCGGGCACGCGGGAGCGGAAACCGCCCTCGTAGCTGTGCCAGAACGCCAGTTCCTCTTCGGGGTAGGCCCAGCACCAGTAGCCGTCGCCGGCATCAAAATCCACCAGCCAGAGGCCCTTCACTTCCGCCTCGAGGTCCTGCATGCTCTGCTGCCAGCTCTGTACCAGAATCTGCAGGCGCTCGCGCAGGGCCTCGGCCCGGTCCTCGTCCTTGGCGTCCTCCGCCTGGCTCAGTTCCTCGGCGAGACTCGCGGCCAATGTATAGACAGGTTCGGTGGTGGCCTTCACCTGAGGCATCAGGGTCTGCGCTTCATCCAGAGTGAAAATGCGGCCCATGGTGCCTCCGTTGCTCCATGATAAACCCATGCGGTTCGCACCCCTGATTCCGTCCAGTTTTGATCCCGAACCTTGGTTGTCCCTGGCCCCGGTGATGCTCCGGTGGGACGGTTCACTCCATGCAGGCTGGTCCCCGGCCGTGCGCCGTGGGTTGGCCATCCATGCCGTGCACCTTGTGGGCGAAGCCCCCGTGGAGGAAGGCCTGGCGGTGCTGCACCAGGGCCTGGGCCTCGATTTTCTGGTGATCCCCGTACGGCGGCCGGACAACCGCGAGGCGGGCTTCCGGCTCCTCGGAGCCCTGGAGTCGCTGCTGGAAGCCACCTCGGGCCGGGGCGTCAAGCTGGCGCTGCGGCTGGAGGCGGGCGCGGAAGTGGCCGTGCCCGAGCTGCTGCGCCAGGCCCATGGCGAGGCCGTGGGTTTCTGCTGGCATCCCGGCATCCACGATGCCGAGCCCCTGGCGGATCGCCTTTGGTGCGGCGTCTGCGAACCCGCTACGGACCTGCGCCCGCTGCAGGCCCTGGGCTACCGCTGGGACATGGCCCTGACCGCCGAGGATCCGGCCCTGTTCCGCGCTCAGGCCGCCCTGCTGGAAGCCGCGCACCCGGCCGTGTTGTTCCCCGCACAGAGGCCCGCCACGGCCCTGGGCCGCCCGGTGGTGCCCGATGACAGCCTGGTGTTCGGGAAGCATTGGGATCGGTCATGACGCAGACTTTGCTGGTCATCGCCGGGGAGGACTCCGGCGATCTGCATGGCGCGGAGCTACTGCGCGAGCTGAAGGCCCGCCGCCCGGAGCTGCGGATCATCGGCGTGGGCGGACCCCGCATGGCGCCGCTGCTGGATCGCAAGCTGGCGGATGTGAAGGACCTGGCCGTGGTGGGCTTCATCGAGGTCATCAAGCACCTGCCCCGGCTGAACCGGCTCTTCAATCAGATCCTCGCCGCCGCCCGGGAGGAGGGCATTTCCGCCGCCCTGCTCATCGACTACCCGGGCTTCAACCTGCGGCTGGCCAAGGCGCTGCGGAAGCAGCTGCCCGCCGTGACGCTGCACCAGTACGTGTGCCCCCAGGTGTGGGCCTGGAAGAAGGGGCGCATCCCCGACCTGGGCCGGACGCTGGACACGCTCTATTGCCTGTTTGATTTCGAGCCAGAGCTGTTCCGCGGCTACCCGGTGGACGCGCGCTTCGTGGGTCATCCCCTGGTGGAGCTGGTGCAGCCCGAATGCGACCGAGATACCTTCTTCCGCGAGACCGGCCTGGATCCCGCGAAGCCCCTGGTGGCCCTGCTGCCGGGCAGCCGCATGGGCGAGATCCAGCGCCTGCTGCCACCCATGGCGGCCTTGGCCGTGCGCTGGCAGACCATCCGGCCCGAGGTGCAGTGGGTGCTGCCGGTGGCGCCCACGCTGGACCCGGCCTTCGTGCGCGCCCACCTGGACGGCGCCCCCGTGACGCTGGTGCAGGACCGCACCTACGCGGCCCGGGCCTGCGCGCAGGCGGCCCTGGTGGCCTCCGGCACGGCCACGCTGGAAACCGCCCTGCTGGGCACGCCCTTCGCCATCGTCTACCGGCTGAACGCCCTCACCTACCAGATGGCCAAGCGCATCGTGAAAGTCCCCTTCTTCGGCCTCGCCAACGTGGTGGCCCGCCGCGAAGTGGCGCCCGAGCTGCTGCAGGACGAAGTCAACCCCGAGCGCCTGGGACGGGAGCTGACGCGCCTGCTGGATCCCGCCGTGGCCCGAGGCATCCGTGCCGAGCTGGGCGAGGTGCGCGGGCACCTGGGCGAGCCGGGGGCGGCGGGGCGGGTGGCGGAGGATCTGCTGGGGAAGCTCTGATCGTTAGCCCGTGGCTTCATCGGGGTCCAGTTTGGGCCTTGGGTGACTCAAGCTCTCTGAGCCCTTCATGATCACCCTCGACCGGCATCCCCTCCCGATCCTGTGGTCCATCATTGGAGCCACCCGGTTGGGGGCGATCGTTCACCTGTTCTCGCGTCGAAGGGAATCACCTCGCTGCTGATCAAAGTCCTCGCACGGTCCCGGCGGCAACCCTCGATCCCGGCCAGGAGGGCAGGGGTCGGAACGTTGCATGCCTTCAGATCCGAGACAGGCCAGCCATCCGTGGGTGTTGATCCAACGTGACGCCAGACAGGACCGTTTGATCTACAATCCCGGCATCGTTCCTTTTACATGTCGCAGGTCGGGAGGTGAGGTCGCAGTTCGGACCTGGCCACCCAATTCAAAGTTAGGCCTCACCAAGCAGGTACCGCTCAATGGACAAGCACACTCAACAGCTCATCATTGGCATTTTGTTGATTTTCATAGGCTTGGCGCATCAGATCTGGCCTTCTCAACTCGCCGAAATCAATAAACGTCGGGCCTTGCCTGTCTACCCATCCAACATTCTTGGAGTCCGCATTCTTGGGGGATTCCTTCTTCTCTTCGGCTTGCTTGCGGTACTTACATGAAACCGTTCAGCCTAACCCCTAGCTCAACTCGGACCCCGCCTGCATTGCCTTCCGCTCTTTCTCTTCATCCCGCTTTCTCGGCTTCGCTCAGCGCCTCGGTGCAGGCGGGGCCGGTTAGCTCCATTCGTTAGGCATCACTACATTCCTGGAGTTGCAATGTCCTCAACATATCCGCCTCACCTCAGAATGAACTGGCAAGGCCTAGGTGGGGTTCAGCCAAAGGAATATGAGTGCGGGTTCTGCGGAGCCTCGGTCGCACCTGACAAGGGTTGGCAAGCCACTAATCCTCAGACAGGGCACCAGGTCCACCGCCCCGGTATTCCCTTGGACACCCAATTGGGGACAATCCCCTGAGAGGTGCCCATGAAGAAGAAGGAAGAAATCCAGCCGGTAGGGGCAGCGGAGGGAGGCCGTAGGCCGACCGGAGCTGCCCCTACCGGGCGCGGCGGAAAGGGGCGGTTCGGTTCCCAACGGAAGGCCGAGGCTGTGCTGCGGCTCCTTCGGGGCGAGGAACTTGATGCCCTCTCGCGGGAACTCGGCGTCATGGCGGCCACCCTGGC
>JANXYT010000327.1 GCA_025355915.1 Holophagaceae bacterium | reverse complement strand
GGTGAGTCCGTGCGAGTGGGTCGGCACCACCGCCGTTTTCATCCCTCGTGGTGCCCCGCCGGGGCATGGCGTCTGATTATCGGCGAGCCTCAGCCTGAACCGAGGCCCCAGCGCCCCCCAAACGAAAACAGAAGACCGAGGAAACGGCGTTGCCGTTCGACTTGCTTCAGCTAGGGCAGACCTGGAATCCCTCTGCTTCCGCCGCTTCACGCAGTCGGCCGTCGGCACACGCGAACACCACCACCAAGCCGCCCTCTTCCCTGAGGAGCAGGGCGGATGCCAGATGGATTGCATCGAGAGTCCGGAGAGGATGCTTGATGCAAAGACCACAGGCGGCGTCCACAGTCCGGTCCATTGCCACCTGGGCCACGCCTGCCCAAAGTTCCTCGAACTCAACCAGTGATGCCCGGATGGCTGCACTGGGCTGACCTTCGCGGAGCAGACGGGCAAAAGCCGAATGAACCTCAATCCGCGCCAGGGTAGAGGACGCAAGCGCCTGGGCTGCCTCCGTGGCCTCCCAGACAGCCTCCGAGCCGTCCTCTACACGCACGAGCTTCACCAGCGCGGAAGTGTCGAGATAGAGGATCAAAGGCGATCCTCGCGATCCTCAAGAACCAGGGATGAAAGCGGGCTCTGTGGAGTGCCCCCGGGGCGTGGAATGGCGGGTTTTTCTCCCTGCCAGGCGACGAAGGGGAGGCTTCGCAGAGCGACTTCCCAGGGCTTCTGGCCCCGCTGAAGACCCTTGGCCATCAGATCCCGAGCGGCTTCGGATACCGAGACCTTGGTGTGTCGCTCGGCAGCCAGGCGTTCCGCATAGGCCTGCAATTGGGTGGCCTCTTGTTCGGAGATCCGCAGGTGGATTGCGCGATGGAGGGCGCCGCCTGTGCCAGTCAATTCGGTTTGCATGGATACCTCTAAAATACAATGTAGGACATTGTAGAACAAAGACAAGGAGTGCGTCTCGGAATCTCGAAAACGTGGCGAGCCTCCACACCCTTAGATCGCTCCAGAGGTGCGATATTTCCTGCCCACTTGCACCCAAGAGTCTGCGGATCTTGTAGTTTCCAGACCAGGGGCTCTCGTTCTTTAGGCTGAGGGTGGCCGATAAGCAGGAAGTCATTTTTCTACTGTCTTGAATCTTTGTGGGTATCAGTTCCAGACCCAGAACTGGAACTCGACCCGAACTCAGGTCAACAGGGTGTGTGAATTTCCTATCCGCTGGTGGGCCGCAGGGCTAAGGCTCGCTGCAGGAGGCCCTGGAATTCTGAGGCGCGATAGGGTTTTTTGAGGAACCCAGCCACCCCCTCGACAAACATGTCGCTATCCGGAACGGTGTATACGCCAGTGAGCACCACGGGGACGCTGCGATTGATGGTCTGCATTTCCCGGAAGGCTTCCTGCCCACCCATGCGCGGCAGGCTGAGGTCCATGAGCACGAGGGCAAGCTCCCCATGGTGGATGCGGAAGATATCCACGGCCTCCCGGCCATCCTCAGCTTCAATGATGGAAAAACCAAGCTGCTCCGCCATGTGCTGGGCCATGGTCCGCAGCGCGTCTTCAGGATCCACCACCAAGATCCGGCCTTCGCCATGCCATTCCGGCAGGGTCTCCAGGGTGGCAATCGACCTCGCCTCCTGCATGGCGGGCAGGTAGATCTTGAACGAGGTACCCGCGCTGGGTTCGCTCCGCACCCTAAGCCCACCTCCGTGACTGCGGACAATGCCCATCACGGCGGCCAGTCCCAATCCACGGCCTGTGAATTTGGTCGAAAAGAACGGCTCGAAGACCCGGGCCACCACCTCGGGTGCCATTCCAGCCCCCGTATCCGACACTTCCACGGTCGCATAGCGGCCCGGAATCACCGGCAGGGTCCAGCCCCCAGACTCGAGGTCGGCCTCATGGACGCCCTCCGCGCCCGTCTTGATGGAAATCAGCCCGTTTTCACCCTCCGTAAAGGTCTCGAAAGCGTTCGTGATCAAGTTCATCAGGACCTGGAAGATCTGGGTGGAGTCCCCCAGCAGGAAGGGGAGCCGCTCCGCCAGGTCGCACCGGAGGGCCACGTGCCTGGGGATGGAGAGGGAGAGGATCTGGGTGATTTCCTTGACGACGATGTTGAGGTCCACCTCCGCCACCATGACCTTCCCCTCGCCCGCGTACGCCAACAACTGGCGGGTGAGGTCCGCGGCCTTCATGGCGGCCTGTTCGATGACCTCCAAGTGGCGCGCCACCTTGCTATCCGGATCCACCGATAGGCTGCCCAGGTTCGCGTGGCCCACGATGGCCGTGAGGATGTTGTTGAAGTCGTGGGCGACGCCGCCGGCGAGGACGCCGAGGGTCTCCAGCTTGCGGGCCTCCTGGAGCCGGGCTTCGAGCTTGGCCATGTCGGAAATCTGCGCAGTGGCCTGCTCGGCGACCCGTTTCATCCTCTGGGCCACCAACGTCGCCACGACGAGGTGCTCATTGGCCTCCCGCAGCTGCACGGCGGCCTCCTCGGCGGTCTCGGCCATGGACTGGGCGTTCACCGTGGCCAGCACGAGGCGCTCGTCTGCTTCCCGCAACTGCACCTCGTTGATGGGGAGCGGCCCGGCCATGGCCTCTGCG
>JANXYT010000323.1 GCA_025355915.1 Holophagaceae bacterium | reverse complement strand
CCTGGCCGACCTCGAAGCCGGTGTGCAGCTCAATTGGCGCCTGGCCCTGCATTTCCTGGGAGACTGAACCATGACCGCGAAAATTCCCGTCACCGTGCTCGGGGCCACCGGCGTCGTGGGCCAGCGCTTCGTGCGGCGCCTCGCCAACCACCCGCTCTTCCGCGTGGAGCACCTTGCCGCCAGCGAGCGCAGCGCGGGCAAGCGCTACCGGGACGCCTGCGCCTGGCGCTTGGATGGCGAGCCCTACGGCGGTCTGGGCGACCAGGTGATGGCCGAGGGCACGCCGGAATTCGCCCTGTCGCCGGTGGTGTTCAGCGCCCTGGACACGGCGCCAGCCAGCGATTTGGAGCCCGCCTTCGCCCGGGCGGGGGCGATGGTGTTTTCGAACGCGGCGGCCTTTCGCATGTCGCCCGAGGTGCCGCTCCTGGTGCCGGAAGTGAACGCCGACCACCTGGGCCTGCTGGACATCCAGCGTCACCACCACGGCTGGACTGGGGGGATCGTCACCAATGCGAACTGCACGGCGACGGTGCTCGTGATGGCCCTGGCGCCGCTCCACCAGGCCTTCGGCGTGGAGGCCGTGCTGATGACCTCCATGCAGGCCATCAGCGGCGCAGGCTACCCCGGCGTGCCAGCCCTGGACATCCTGGGCAACGTGATCCCCTTCATCCGCAACGAGGAACCGAAAGTGGAAGAAGAAACACCCAAGCTGCTGGGCCGCTTCACCGCCAAAGGCGTCGAATTGGCCTCCCTGCTGGTGAGCGCGCTCTGCCACCGGGTTCCCGTCCTCGAGGGCCACACGGAGGCCGTCAGCGTGAAGCTGAAGGGCAACCCCTCCATCGACGCCGTGCGGGCCGCCTTCCTGAACTGGAGGCCTGAACCCCAGCGCCTCGGCCTGTTCTCCGCCCCGGCCGTGCCCGTGCATGTCCATACCCTGGAGGATCGCCCCCAGGTGCGCCGTGACGTGGAGACGGATGGGGGCATGAGCGTTCATGTCGGGCGAATCCGGCCTTGTCCGATCCTTGGGATCAAGTTCGCGCTCCTGGGCCACAACACGGAGCGAGGGGCGGCGGGTGGGAGCATCCTGAATGCCGAGCTGGCCCACGCGAAGGGGTACCTCCGATGATCGTCCTCAAGTTTGGCGGCAGCAGTGTGGCGGATGCGGCCTGCATGCGGCAGGTGGCGGGCCTCGTCCGGGCCGCCCTGCCCAAGGCGCCCCTGGTGGTGCTGTCGGCCATGGGCAAGACCACCAATGGCCTCTTTGACGCGGCGAAGGCCGCGGAAGCGGGAGATCTGGTGGGCGCCATGGAGCGCCAGAGAATACTCATGGCCGCCCACCGGAACGCCGCCGCCGATCTCTTCGATGGCGCGGTTCCCGAGGCCCTGGACGTGGCGCTGACGGACCTTTTTGGCGAGCTGGAACTGCTGTTGCGGGGCGTGGCCCTCTTGCGGGAGCTGAGCCCGCGCAGCATGGATGCCATCGCGTCGCTGGGCGAGCGCCTGTCCACGCGGATTTTCTCGGCCTATGTGAACGGGGCCTGGGTGGATGCCCGGAAGGTGCTCCGCACGGACGCCGTGTTCGGGGAGGCGGCGCCCCAGCCGGCGGCGATCCGGGCCCTCGCTGCTGAGCACCTGAAACCGCTGCTGGGCCCGGGCCGGGCCGTGGTCTCCCAGGGCTACATCGGCGCCACGGAAGACGGGCTCACGACCACGCTGGGGCGGGGCGGCAGCGACTACTCGGCAGCCCTGTTCGGCGCGGCCCTGGGCGCGGAGGAAGTGCAGATCTGGACCGACGTGGAGGGCGTGCTCACCAGCGATCCGCGCATCGTGCCCGAGGCCCTGCCCATCCCCGAGCTGAGCTTCGCGGAAGCCGCGGAACTGGCGGCCTTCGGCGCCAAGGTGCTCCACCCGGCCACCATTCAGCCCGCGGTGGAGGCGGGCATCCCGGTCACGGTGCGCCATACCCAAAAGCCCGACGGACGCTTCACTACCATTTCCGCCCAGGTCCGGACCGGCCGGCCCATCACGGCCCTGGCCAGCCGGGGGCCGGTGACGGTGCTCACGGTGAGCAGCACGCGCATGCTGGCTCAGAGCGGTTTCCTGGCGCGGCTGTTCGAGGTGTTCGGCCGCCGCGGCGTGAGCGTGGACCTGGTGGCCACGGCGGAAGTGAGCG
>JANXYT010000128.1 GCA_025355915.1 Holophagaceae bacterium | reverse complement strand
GATCTCGCTGTTGCCGGTGCCCTTGAACTCCTCGAAGATCACGTCGTCCATGCGGCTGCCGGTCTCGATGAGGGCCGTGGCGATGATGGTGAGGCTGCCACCCGCCTCGATGTTGCGGGCGGCGCCGAAGAACCGCTTCGGTCTTTGTAGCGCATTGGAGTCCACGCCGCCGGAGAGCACCTTGCCGCTGGGGGGCACCACGGTGTTGTAGGCCCGGCCCAGGCGCGTGATGGAGTCCAGCAGGATCACCACATCCTTCTTGTGCTCTACCAGCCGCTTGGCCTTCTCGATGACCATCTCGGCCACCTGGACATGGCGGGAGGCGGGTTCGTCGAAGGTGCTGGAGACCACCTCGCCCTTCACACTGCGCTCCATGTCGGTCACTTCCTCGGGGCGTTCATCGATGAGCAGCACGATGAGGAAGACCTCCGGGTGGTTGGCGGTGATGGAATTGGCGATGTTCTGCAGCAGCACGGTCTTGCCCGTGCGCGGCGGCGCCACGATGAGGGCGCGCTGGCCCTTGCCCAGGGGCGTCATCAGGTCCATGACGCGGGTGCTCAGTTCCTGCGCGTCCCGCTCCATGCGCAGGTGGTGCTTGGGGTAGAGGGGCACCAGATCGTCGAAGTGGAGCCGTTCCTTGGCCTGCTCGGGAGGATCGAAGTTCACCGCGTCCACGCGCAGCATGGCGAAGAACTTCTCGCCTTCCTTGGGCGCGCGGATCATGCCGGACAGTGTGTCGCCGGTGCGCAGGTTGAACTTGCGGATCTGGCTGGGCGAGATATAGATGTCCTCCGGCCCGGCGAGGTAGTTCTGGTCGGGACTGCGCAGGAAGCCGAAACCCTCGGGCAGCACTTCCAGGACGCCCTCGGAGAAAAACTGGCCTTCGCGTTCGGCCTGGGCCTGCAGCACCCGGAACACCAGCTCCTGCTTTCGCATGGAGAGCGGATTCTCAATTTCCAATGCCTTCGACAGATCTGCGAGCTTACCGATGGAAAGTTCCTTGAGCTCTTGCAAGCTCAGGGCGGTCGGCGACTGAGAAGGGGTGGCCATAGGTCACCTCGGGGGTAGGGCGAGTCAGGAGTGGCTCGGGAATGCTGACAGGATAGGTCAGTTTTACGTATCAGCCAAACCTGGTTCCAGATATGAAGGCCCGCACCCGGGCCACATAGCCCTTGGCGTCCTCCACGGGGTAGGCGTGCCCGATCCCGGGCACCACCTCGAAGCGGCAGCCCGGGATCCGCCGGGCCGTTTCCAGGCATTTCCAGGGTGGAGTCAGCAGATCCTCGGCGCCGCTGAGCACCAGCACCGGCTCCTGAATGCGCTCCAGCCGGTCCCGGATGTCCCAACCGGGGATGCCCCGGATCTGGTGCAGGTTGCCGTGCTGGGGACGGGCGCCGCCGGTCACCACCTGGTGGTACGCCCGCAGGACGCCGTGCCGGGCCGCCAGGAAGGCATCTCCCCACAGGAAGGGCGCCACGGCGTCGAACTGCATGAGCGGCCCGCCCACCTCCAGGCAGCGGGCCCAGTGCTCGGCCTTGAGACCCATGGCGAAGTCCATGTGGGGCATGGCGCTGGTGAGCACGGCACCCGCGAAAGCCCCCGGATGGGTGGTGAGCAGTTCCAGGCTCATGGCGCTCCCATTGGAGAGCCCCAGCAGCCACGGGCGGTCGATCTGGAGAATAGGGAACAACTCCCAGGCATCGGCGGCCAGCTGGGCGGTCAGGTAGGGTCCCTCCAGCGGTGCATCGGACTTCCCCTGCCCCCGGCTGTCGAAGGTGAGGATGCGATAACGGTCCGCCAAACCGGGCAAAACTCCGGCCCACATGGTGGTGTCCGAGAGCAGGCCGTTCAGCAGCACCAGCCATGGTCCAGCTGGATTCCCCTGCACCCGGAAGTGCAGCTTCAGACCCGACGGCAGCGTGGCGAAGGTGGGCTGGGGCCGCACCCTAGCCCCGCAGTTCCGCGGGGGAGAGGTGGCGCTCGAAGTGCCAGGTGCCCTCCTCCCACCGGATGACGGTGCAGCTGGCCTTCTTCATGTCCACATGGCGGCTGGTGAGATGGAAGGCCAGGCTGCTGAGGAAGGGCTGGTGACTGATGAGGGCCAGCACATCACCACGCCTCGCTTCGGCCATGAGACCGCGCAGCCAGAGATCGACCTGGTCAGGCCGGCCATCCGGCATGAGGTCGACGCGGGTCTCCATCGGGAAGGCGCCCGCGGCCTCCTGGAGGCAGGTCATGGTTTCCGCCGCGCGCCGGTAGGGGCTGTTGAAGCCCCGGCTGGGCTGATATCCGTGGGCCACCAGGCCCTGCATGGCTGCGCGGGTTTTCGTCCAGCCGTCTTCGGTCAAGGCACGATCCGAATCCTTCTGGCCGGGGAGTGGGTCCTCGGCGATGCCGTGGCGAATAAGCAGGAGGGTCGTCATCCACCGATGTTAACGCTACGGGTGCAATTCGGTATTTCTCCTTGTTTTTCAAGGCATTTCAAGAGATAGTAACCGTTTGGGCCCCTCCCGGCTGGCGCTTTTCGCCAACAGTGCCTGCCCTTCGGCACACTCGCGCAGGGAAAGCCCCGGGAGACATCGTGAGTGAGATTACCTTCGCAGCCCTCGGCTGCAGCGAAGCCCTGCTGGCCGCTCTGGCCAAGCGTGGTTTCGAGACCCCCATGCCCGTGCAGGCGCAGACCATCCGAGCAGGCATTGAGGGCCGCGACCTGCTGGTGCAGAGCCGCACCGGATCCGGCAAGACCTTGGCCTACGGCCTGCCCCTGCTGCAACGCCTGTCGGAGGATCGCCACACCCAGGCTCTGATCCTCCTGCCCACGCGGGAACTGGCCCAGCAGGTGGGCGCCGAGTTGCACACCCTTGTACCGAAACTGCCCATCGCCAACCTGGTGGGTGGCGTAGCCTACCAGCCCCAGCTCCGGTCCCTGCAGATGGGCTCGCCCGTGGTGGTCGGCACTCCAGGCCGGGTGAAGGATCACCTGGACCGCGGGACCCTGGACCTCAGCCGCGTCAGCATGATCGTCCTCGACGAGTGCGACGAGATGCTGAACATGGGCTTCCTCGAAGACGTGGAAACCATCCTCGCCAAGGTGCCCGCGGGCCCGCAGACCTACCTGTTCTCCGCCACCCTGCCCGCCCCCATCGCGAAACTGGCCAAGCGCTTCCTCAAGGATCCCGTCCAGATCCAGCTGGCCGAGGCCGGCGAGCACGCCGTGCATGCGGACATCGCCCACACGCCCGTGCTGGCGCCCGACCATCAGCATGTGCGGGCCCTCGTGAACCTGCTGCTCCTCGATCAGCCCAGCGCCGCGCTGATCTTCACCAAGACCAAAGCCCAGACCGAGGAAGTGGCCGAAGAGCTGACGGTGTCCGGCCTGCCTGCGGCCTTCCTGCATGGCGACCTCGCCCAGGCCACCCGCACCCGCATCCTGGGCCAGTTCAAGGAGGGCAAGCTGCGCTACCTGGTGGCCACGGACGTGGCTGCCCGCGGCCTGGATATCGAAGGCCTCCCCCTCGTGGTTCACATGGGCATCCCCACGCAGCTCGAGAACTACATCCATCGCAGCGGCCGCACGGGCCGCGCTGGCGCCAAGGGCACCAGCCTGGCCCTGGTGGGTTTCAAGGAGAGCCGCATCCTGCTGGCCTGGAGCCGCCGCGGCGGCCTCACCCTCGATTGGCGCGCCGTGCCCACGCCCGCGGAGATCCGCGAAGCCCAGGCCCTCAAGCTCCTCGACGGCGTCAAGGGAGCCGCCAGCGCCGCCCTGCTCAACCAGGCCACCCAGTTGCTGAAGGATGCTGATCCCGTGCGCCTGGTGGCGGGTCTGCTGGGCCTCGTGCAGGCCGATCAGTCCGCGGGTTTCGAACTACCCAACGAACCCGAAAAGAAGGTCAAGTCCCGCTTTGATCTCGCCCGCGAACGCAAGGACGGCGGCTCCCGCCCCCAGCGGACCTATGCCGAACGCAACGCATCCCGCGCCGAATCACCCCGGCCCGAAGCGGCCTCCAAGACCCGTCCCGACGGCAGCTTCAAGCCCCGGAGCGGGTTCGACGACAAGCCCCGTCCCTACAAGCCCAGGACCGGCGCGCCAGCGGCCCCCAAGAAGGCCTGGGAGGATCGTCCCGCGAAGCCCGTCACCAAGGACGCCCCACGCCCCTGGAAAGCCGCACCCGCAAAGACCTGGAAGAAGAAGTAGTCTTCAGTCTTCAGTCTTCAGTCTTCAGTCTTCAGTCTTCAGTCTTCAGTCTTCAGTCTTCAGTCTTCAGTCTTCAGTCTTCAGTCTTCAGGACGGCGCCCGAATGGGCGCCGTTTTTACTGAGGACTCGGGACTGAGGACTCATGACGGTTCCATCACCCATTCGGGTCCGTCGCATTGAGATCCACGGGCTTGGGTTCCTCGACCTGCTGGGGCCGTCCCCATACCCGCGTTTCAATGGGCTGGGTGATCGCCTTGTCGCGGGCCTCCTTCACCTTCTGGATGGCTTCTGCGTCACTGCCTGATCGGGGTACGGTGCCGGGCTTGAAGGCGAGGTGGAGTACGCGATCCGCCGTGGCGGAAGTGGCCAGGAGGCCCGTGAACCGGTCGATATCGGCCCACTCCATGCCATCGGGGGCCTTGAACTCTTCCCGCTCGGTGGTGGGGAGGGCCGCCTTCATGAAGTTGATCCAGATGGGCAAGGCCACCTTGGCCCCATCGGCACCCCTGAAGATGGTCTTCTTCTCATCGAGCCCCACCCAGACGCCACACACAATGCGCGTGGAGAAGCCGATGAACCAGCCGTCCGTGTGCTCATCCGTCGTGCCGGTCTTGCCTGCCACGGGCCACTCCAGCTCGTTGCTGCGGGCGCCGGTGCCGCTGGTGGCCACGCCCTGGAGGCATTGGATGAGCTGGAAGGTGCTCTGGGGATCTAGCACCTGCGTGGTCGCAGCACCACCATGGCTTTCCAGGACACGACCGTTGCGATCGGCCACTTTCTTGATGAAGAAGGGCGCGGGGGACTGCAGGCCGCCATTGGCGATGGTGGCGTAGCCGCGCACCATCTCCTTCAACGTGAAGTCACCGGATCCCAACGCCATGCTGGGGTACGGCGGAATGCTTCCCGTAACGCCGCACTTGCGCGCGAAATCGATGACGTTCAGGACGCCGGTCTCGTCGAGGGTGCGCACGGCAGGGACATTGCGGGAATCCCGGATGGCTTCCCAGATGGGAATGGGGCCCCAGAAGTCGCGTTCGTAGTTCTTGGGTTCATAGGGCTTCGTGCCAGATCGCAGCGGCCTGAAGTCGGAGGTGCCATCCGGGAGCGTGACGGTGAGGTAGTCCACGGTGTCGAGGAAGCGCGTCGGCACATCCTGAACCATGGTGGCGGGCGTCTTCCCGGCAGTGAAAGCCGCGCCATAGACGTAGGCCTTCATGGTGGAGCCCACCTGGCGCAGGGCCTGGGTGGCACGGTTGAACTTGGAGCGGTTGAAGTCGTAGCCGCCGACCATGGCGCGGATCTCGCCGGTCTTCGGGTCCACGGCCATCAGCGCCCCCTCTACGGAGGGATCCTGATCCAGTTCCAGCGCCTTGGGGGTGCCGTCGACCGAGGTTTTCACGGTGAACAAAGGCGCCGCGCCCCGGGGCAGCAGTTTCTGGATGTTCTTGCCGGCCCAGGCGAAGGCACTCTCGGGAACGTCCAGTTGCGACTTGCCGATGCGCACCTGGGCCTTGCCGCCCTTCCATCCGAGGATCACGCCGCGCACGCTGTCGCCGCTCTCGAAGTAGCGATTCCACCCGTTCAGTTGTGTCGTTTCCGGATCGGTCACGAACTGCACTGCCTCCTTGCGGAAGCCCCGGCGGCGATCCACGACTTTCAGACCCGCGCGTACCGCCTCGTTGGCGGACTCTTGCCAGAAGCTGTCCACGGTGGTGGTGACTTCCAGCCCGCCATTCAGCGCCTGTTCGCGGCCGTACTTTTCGTAGAGGTACTTCCGGACCTCCTCCACCACGTAGGGCGCGATGGCTTCCTCCCGGGCGTTCTCGCGGGCCAGGCGGATGGGTTTCTCGACCAGCAGACTCGCCTCCTGGGGCTTGAGGTAGCCCTCCTTCACCATGCGGAGGAGCACGTGGTTGCGCCGGGATTTGGCGGCGGCGCGAGCCTTGGGATCGGGGTTATAGGGGTTGTACCAGTTCGGATTCTGGACAAGACCGGCCAGCAGGGCGCATTCCTCCGGAAGGAGTTGGGGGGCGCTCTTGCCGAAGTAGAACTCTGCCGCGGCCTCGATGCCGTACCGCCCGCCGCCGAAGTAGACCTCGTTGGCGTACATCTCCATGATCTGCTTTTTGGAATACGCCTTCTCCAGCTTGCGGGCGAGGATGATCTCCTTCAGCTTGCGGTCCAGGCGCTTCTGGCGCTTGGCCGTGACCGTGCGAATCAGCTGCATGGTGAGCGTGGACGCGCCCTCGCGCCGGCGCCCGAAGCTGGTCACGAAATTCCAGCCGGACCGGGCGAAACCCCGGGCCGAGATGCCGCTGTGTTCCCAGAATTCCGTATCCTCCGTGGCCACCAGCGCATTGACGAAGGCCTTCGGGATATCTCCATAGGGAATCACCACCCGGTGTTCCTCGGCGAAAATGCCAATGACGTTGCCGCTCTGGTCCAGCACCTTGGTGATGGTCTTCGGCACCCGCAGGGCAAACCAGGGGAGAAAGCTGTCGGCGTCGCGGGACATGACGGACCAGGACACCGCGAGGGTGATGGCCCCCGTGGCCATGAGAGCCGCGAAGCCCCAAAGCACGCGCTGGACCATTCGTCGGGAAGGCAGGGGGAGGGAAGCCAGCAGGGGAGCCATGGCCCAAGGATAGCGTTAGAGTGGTGCCATGACCCAGCGACTGATCCTCGTGGCCAAGGTTAAATCCCCGCACCTGGCCGCCACCCTGCGTGAGACGCTGCCGCTGTTCCTGCATCGGGACTGGACCGTCACAGGCGAGCCGGGCCTGGAGGAACCATGGGCCCAAGCGGGTCTTGATCCGGCGCGCCTGAACGTCGATCTGACGCTGGGTTCCGACCAGGCACCGGCGGACCTTTTCCTGGTGCTGGGCGGCGACGGCACCCTGCTTTATGCCGCTCGCCGGGTGGGCCTGCGCGGCACGCCGATTCTGGGCATCAACCTGGGCTCCCTGGGGTTCCTCACCGCTCACCCCCTCTCGGGCGCCCTGGAGGCCGTCGAGGCCTTCCTGGCCGGATCCCTCGTGCCCGATGTGCGTCCCATGCTGGAGGCCGAGCTTTGGCGCCAGGGCTTCCTGCTGGCCCGCCAGTCCGTACTCAACGATGCGGTGCTCGCCAAGGGCGCCCTGGCCCGCATCATGGACATGCGCCTGCGGGTGGGCGATCAGGACGCCGGCCCCATGAAGGCGGACGGACTCATCGTGGCCACGCCCACTGGTTCCACCGCCTACGCCCTCTCCGCAGGCGGGCCGATCATGCACCCCAGCCTCGAAGCCGTCGTCATTGCCCCCATCTGCCCGCACACCCTCACGCTGCGCCCTTTGGTGGTACCAGCCTCCCGTCCCATCAGCATCACCCTGGTGGATGCCGAGGATGCTCATCTCACCCTGGATGGCCAGGTCGGCCACCGGGTGCTGCCCGGCGACGAAGTGAAGCTGCGACTGGCCGAGGCCCGCATCACCCTGCTCCAGCAGCCGGGACTGGATTTCTTCACCCTGCTCCAGCAGAAACTGCACTGGGGGGATCGGTAGGCTGGTGGGCTGTGGGCTGTGGGAACTGCTTTCTGGGCGGCCCTGAGGGCCGCATCAATGGTTGCCCTTTGGGCCGCTCAAATGGGTCGGCGCCGAACTAAACCAACGGCGCGGCGCGCAGCGGCGCCACAGGGATCCCTACCCACCGCCCACAGCCCATAGCCCTCCCCCCACAGACCGCCCTCCC
The DNA here is from genome assembly GCA_025355915.1 of Holophagaceae bacterium. Taxonomy (GTDB): domain Bacteria; phylum Acidobacteriota; class Holophagae; order Holophagales; family Holophagaceae; genus Geothrix. The sequence goes on along the minus strand of JANXYT010000128.1, from coordinate 945 downwards.
AGGAGCCCATTCCCATCCCATTGGTCGGCGGTGGTCTGCGTCATTCCCCGCTTGTGACCCTAGGCACACGGGGCCAGGTCGACACTTCAAGGCAGGTAGGACCTGCGTCCCTGTAAGGAGGCCCCGTGGCCCTCAAAGAACGACCGAAACCCTTCCTGCTGCCGGAGTATTGCAAGGGCTGCGGCCGTTGCCTTGATGCCTGCGCCAAGGATTGCATCACCCTCAGCGACCAGATCAACCCCCTGACGGGCCTGGTGCCCGTGGAACTGGATCTGGCCAACTGCAACGCCTGTGGTCTGTGCATGGACGCCTGTCCCGAGCCCTACGGTCTGCGGCCTGCCCATGAGGGCGAGATCCAGGACTTCGAGCTGGAGGATCCCGCCAGGCTCTTCGGCGTGAAGCCCAGCGATGCGCCCGAGCCCACGGACATCCCCAACGAAACCCTGCCCCTGCCCCGCACCGAGCCCCTGGTCATCAAGGGCACCTACGCCTCGGCCCTGGGCGCCCTGCTTGCAGGCTGCCGCCACGTCTACGGCTACCCCATCACGCCTTCGACGGAAGGCGCCGAGCTGATGGCGAAATTCCTCCCCAAGCTTGATGGCACCTTCATCCAGGCCGTGAGCGAAGTGGCGGCCGTGAACATGATGTACGGCACCGCCGGCGCGGGCCTGCCCACCATGACCTTCACCTCCTCGCCGGGCTTCAGCCTGATGCTAGAGGGTGTCTCCTACATGATCGGCGCGGAGCTGCCGGGCGTCTTCGTGGACGTCATGCGCGGCGGGCCGGGCCTCGGCAACATCGCCCCTGAGCAGTCCGATATCAAGCTGGCCTGCCACGGACTGGGCCACGGCAACACGCAGGCCATCGTGCTGGCGCCCGCCACGCCCCAGGAGATGCTGGACCTCACCATGCTGGCCTTCGAGCTGAGCTTCAAGTACCGCAACC
>JANXYT010000112.1 GCA_025355915.1 Holophagaceae bacterium | reverse complement strand
GGGGTTGTAGCTCAGTCGGTTAGAGTGCCAGCCTGTCACGCTGGAAGTCGCGGGTTCGAGCCCCGTCAGCCCCGCCAAAAAACGCGCCCAACTGGGCGCGTTTTCCTTTGGCGGAGCTGCCTGAGCTCGATCCACCAATGGCGTGGGTCGATAGGTATGGACAGGGAATGGGCCGCCCCCGAAGAATTCCCTACTCCTTCAATCCCCACATCTTCACGATCCTCCCCCCCTGCACCTGGTAGATCACCACCGCCTCCAGGGCCTCCTTCTTTCCCGCACGGCCCTTGATCTTCTCCTTCTGGATCACGAAGCTACCGGACAGCAGCTGGGCCTCCGCCGAGGCATGCAGGTCTGGGTTCGCTTTGAACCGCTCGGCATAGAGGGCCCGCAACCCGGCTTTCCCGATGGGTACCGAAGTCCCAGGAAGCTCGGAGACTTCGATGTCCTCCGCAAAGAGGGCGAGGAAGCCCTCCAGGTCCTGGGCATTGAACATCTCGAGCTGCTTCTGCACCGTGGCCGCCGGACTGAGGAGCTTCGGCGAAGGCGCCGCCGCCAGCAGCGCAGACACCAGCAACAGGGACAAAGGACGGATCATGGGCACTCCTCGCATGGGATGAAGCACTGTACCCGCCCCATCGAAATCCGCCCGTGCCCTTCCGGCCCATGTTCGATACACTGAAGGGCTTGGAAAAACCATGAAACTACCCCTTGTCGCCCTCTGCGGACGCCCCAATGTGGGCAAGTCCACCCTCTTCAACCGGCTCACCCGCAGCCGCGCGGCCCTGGTCCACGACCTACCGGGCATGACCCGCGACCGCAGCTACGGCCGCGTCACGTGCCTGAGCGAGGAGGGCGACGCCGAGGAGATTTTCGAGCTGGTGGATACCGGCGGCCTCGATTTCGAGGGGGACGACGTCATCACCCAGGGCATCACCCGCATGGCCGAAGCGGCCCTGAGCGAGGCCCACGTGGCCGTCCTGCTGGTGGATGGCCACGATGGCTTCACCGCCGGGGATGAGGAGATCGCCGCGCGTCTGCGCCGCCAGGGCAAGCCCCTCCTTCTCGTCATCAACAAGCTCGATGGCATGAAGGGTGGCGCGCCGGACGGGGCCTTCTACAGCATGGGCTTCGACGAAGTGTTCTCCATCTCGGCGGCCCATGGCGCCGGCGTTCCGGAATTGATCACGGCCCTGCGGGCCCGGCTGCCCTTCCACCGCACCCCTGAAGAAGCCGAGATCCATGCGCCCTCGGACGAACTCCGCTTCGCCATCATCGGCCGGCCCAATGTCGGCAAGTCCTCGCTCACGAACCGCCTGCTGGGCTACGAGCGCAGCCTGGTCAGCGAGATCGCCGGTACCACCCGCGATACCGTGGACACCGTGTTCCACGTGCAGGACAAGGTCTACCGGATGATCGATACGGCGGGTATCCGCAAGAAGGGCAAGACCCACGAGGGCGCCGAGAAACTCAGCATCCTGAAGGCGAAGCAGGCCATGGCGCGGGCCGATGTCAGCCTCCTGCTGCTGGATGCGGTAGAAGGCGCCACCCACCAGGACGCCGTCATCGCCGGCTATGCCCAGGAGGCCGGTGCCGCCGTCATCCTCGTGGTGAACAAATGGGATCTCGTTGAGAAGGACACCCACACCATATACGGGGCCGAGGAAGACATGCGCCGCAGCCTGGGCTTCCTACACCATGCGCCCATGATCTTCCTGTCGGCCCTGACCGGACAGCGGGTGTCCAAACTGTTCGGCATGATCGATGAACTGGCGGAGGCCCATGGCCGCCGCATTTCCACGGGCGAGCTGAACCGGTTCCTGCGCGACACCGTGGACACCATGAGCCCCCACGCCGTGGATGGCAAATTGCCCAAGCTCTACTTCATGACCCAGGTGGGCGTGCGGCCCCCCAGCTTCGTGGTGAAGGCCAACACCGACCGCGGGCTGCACTTCAGCTATGTGCGCTACATGGAGAACCGCCTGCGCGCGCAGTTCGGCCTCGCGGGAGTTCCCCTGCGGATGAGCGTTCAGAAAAAACAAAAGGGCGAGGGCGAAGAAGCCGAAGTCGCGCCCGTGCGTCGCATCCTCGATCCCGGCGAAGGCCTCAAGCCCTCCCGCAGCAATGAGTCCCTTCAGGCTCAGCGGGCCGAGAAGACCAAGGCCCGCCCCCGGCCCAAGAAGCAGGAAGGCCCCAAGCCCGCCGCCAAGCAGGCCCCAAAGAAGGGGCGAAGCGCGCCTCCGAAGCGGGTCCGGCAGAAATCCACGAAGCGACCCTAATTATCACCTTCAAAGTTGTCTGAACACGCGGGATCGGTCCGAGCTATCGTAGGCCACCCTTCGGAGTTCAGATGATTCTGCGATGTTTCCTCGCCAGCCTCGTCAGCCTTGCCCTGGCCGCCCAGGAGCGCCCGCTCATTCTCAAGGCGGCCCGGCTGCTGGATGTCCGCACCGGGAAGGTGGCGTCCCCTGCCCAGCTGTGGATCAAGGACGGCCGCATCCAGCCGGGTGCACCACCCGCAGGCGCGGAGACACTCGATCTGGGTGATCGCACGCTGCTGCCGGGTCTCATCGACTGCCACACCCACCTGCTCATTCCCGCGGGCCTCGGCGAATTGGGCTACCTCAAACGCAGCCAGGGTGCTCTGATCCTCGACGGCGTGGTGAACGCCCGGAAGGTGCTTGAGGCTGGATTCACCACCGTGCGGGACGTGGGCGCCTCGGCAGGCTTCGGCGATGGGGCGCTCCGGGATGCCATCGCCCACGGCGACATCCCAGGCCCCCGCATGCTGGTGGCGGGCCCCGCCCTGTCCATCACCGGCGGACACGGTGATCTCAATGGCTTCCCGCCCCACCTCCACACCGGGGATGAACACATCGTGGATTCCCCCGACCAGGCCCGGCACGCTGTGCGCGAATGGCGCAAGCGTGGCGTGGACCTCATCAAGGTCCACGCCACGGGCGGCGTGCTCTCCAACCACGATGATCCCGGCGCCCCCAGCTTCAGCGCCCTGGAATTCAAAGCCATCGTGGAGGAAGCGAACCGGCGCGGCATGGACGTCTGCGCCCACGCCCACGGTGACGCGGGCATCCTCGAGGCCACCCTCGCGGGGGTGCGCTCCATCGAGCACGGCAGCCTACTGAGCCCCACCACCGCCAAGGAGATGAAGGCCCGGGGGACCTTCCTGGTACCCACCCTGTACGCCCTGGAATCCATTGTGTTGCCCGGCAATCCCTACAAGGTGCCGGAAGGCTCGCTGGCCAAGGCCCGAGCCATCCTGCCCCTGCGCCGGGCGGGATTCAAAGCTGCCTTGGAGGCGGGAGTCCCCATCGCCTATGGCACAGACATCGGGGTCTTCGAGCACGGGCAGGTGGCCGCGGATTTCCGCTTCCTGGTGAGCTACGGCATGACCCCGTTGCAGGCCATCCAGAGCGCCACCCTCGTCGCGGCGGACCTGCTTCGCCTGGGAAGCGAGCTCGGCACGCTCGAACCCGGCCGTTGGGCGGACCTGATTGCCGTCGATGGCGACCCCCTGAAGGACATCACCACCCTCGAGCGGGTGCGGTTTGTCCTGAAGAATGGGAAAGTGGTTCGACAGACTCTCTGAAAATTTCATATAAACCAGATCCACGAGTTGATTATTAAATGATGATAATAATATGTTTATAGTATTTTATTATAAATAGAACTGATTCTCATGAAAATTAACAAGCCTTAACTTGAGAGAACCGGTGGTCTGCCCGGAAGCTGACTTTCCCACCCCCCGTTCTTTTCACCTTTCACCCCCAGGACGCCGCGCCTTGTCTGCGACGGCCGGGAGCCATCCGGGCCAGAAGATCCTGGGTGGCTGAGAAACCCTCTTCCCCCCGTGAGGAGTTGCCCATGGCGACCATCAAGGGCCGTATGGCCCTGTCCTTTGTCACCGCGGCCTTGGCTGCCGGTTCGCTCTACGCCCGCACCCCGCAGGACTCCCTGCGCGTGAACGCGGCCTCTGATCGCCTGCTGGCCAACCGCACCCAGCTGGGCCTGGACGCCGACCACGCGTTCAGCCTCCGCGATTCCCATTCCGATGAACTCGGCCAGACGCATGGCCACTTCAGCCAGGCCTACAAGGGCGTGAAGGTCTGGGGCGGCGACGCCATCACCCACACGGGCCGCGACGGCGCCGAACTGCCGCTGACGAATGCCCTCCACAAGAACATCCGCCTGAATGTGGCGCCCTCCCTCAGCGCGGGTGAGGCCCTCGCAGCGGCACAGCAGGATCTAGCCCCCCAGGGCACCTTCGCCTACGCCCCCACCACGGAACTGGTCGTCTATCCCCATCTGGTCGAAGTCGCCCGCCGCGGGGGACGTCTGTCCCTGGACCAAGAACTCAATGCCACCGATGTGACCCGCGAGGTGGTGCGCTACAACCTTGCCTACCACGTCCACACCGAGCTTGAGAATGCCGCGGACGGCATCAAGCACACCGACTACATCGTGGACGCCCATACCGGCGCCATCCTGAAGAAGTGGAACACCCTCCACACCACCGCCGCCACGGGCACCGGCAACAGCCAGTACAACGGTGTGGTCACGCTCAACACCAACAGCGTCACCGCCGGCTTCGAAATGCGCGACATGACGCGCGGCACCGGCGGCAACTTCGTTTCGAACGCCAACCATGCGGCCACCACTTCCACTGCGGTCGGCACCATCTACACCAACACCACGAACACCTGGGGTGATGGCCTCAACTATGTGGAAGGCAGCTCCACCACCGCCGCCAATGGCCAGACAGCCGCCGTGGACGCCATGTATGGCATGGCCAAATCCTGGGACTTCTACAAGAACGTGTATGGACGCAACGGCATTGATGGCATCGGTACCGGCACCTATAGCCGTGTGCACATCGGCACGGCCTACGACAACGCCTTCTGGTCCGACAGCTGCTTCTGCATGACCTACGGCGATGGCACCAGCTTCACCACGCTCACCGCCCTGGACGTGGCCGGCCACGAAATGAGCCACGGCGTCACCTCCCGCACTGCGAACCTCACCTACTCCGGCGAATCGGGCGGCCTGAACGAGGCCAACTCCGACATCTTCGGCACCATGATCGAGTTCTACGCCCGCGGCGGGTCCGGCGCCACCATCGGCAACACCGGTGGCAACTGGACCATCGGCGAGCAGCTGGCCACCAACCCGCTGCGCTGGATGTACAAGCCCAGCCTGGATGGCGCCTCGCCGGATGCCTGGTCCTCCACCATCGGCAGCCTGGACGTGCACTATTCCAGCGGCCCCATGAACCGTTGCTTCTACTTCCTCAG
>JANXYT010000176.1 GCA_025355915.1 Holophagaceae bacterium | reverse complement strand
ATGAGGCCACCCACGGCGGCCGCGCCAACCGCCTCATCATCCGCATGCAGCCCGACGAAAGCATGCGGCTCTACCTGGTGGCGAAACAGCCTGGCGACGCCATGGCCCTGCATCCGGTGAACCTCAACCTCGACTTCGAGGAATCGTTCCGGGCCCGCCGTTTGGAGGCCTATGAGCGCCTGCTGCTGGACGCCATCCGCGGCAAGCTCACCCTCTTCGTCCGCCGCGATGAGCAGGAGGCGGCCTGGTGCTGGGTGGAGCCCATCCTCGACAGCTGGGCGGCTCACGAGGACCGGCCGAAGTTCTACACCGCCGGCAGCTGGGGCCCCGCCGCCTCCAGCGCCCTGCTTTCCCGGGATGGCCTTTCGTGGAACGAGGAGGACTGACCGTGCCGTCGCTGCGAGAATGCGCCGACCGGGCCACGCTCACCGCCGCCCTGGCCCAGCATGTGGCGCGGCGCCTGAAGCAGGATCTGCGTCAGCAGGAGCGCGTCAGCCTCGTCGTCTCCGGCGGGAAGAGCCCAGTGCCCCTGTTTCAGGCCCTGGCCATTCAGTCCCTGGCCTGGGAGCGCGTGGTCGTCACCCTGGCGGATGAACGCTGGGTTCCGCCCAGCCACGCGGACAGCAACGAGACTTTGGTGCGCTCCCACCTGTTGAAGGGACGCGCCGCCTCGGCCCAGCTGGTGCCCCTCTGGACTGGCGCTGCGACCCCCGAGGCCGCCGTGCCCGCCGTGTGTGCCACGCTCGCCACCCTGCCGTGCCCCTTCAGCCAGGTGATCCTGGGCCTGGGGGAGGATGGCCACATCGCCTCGCTCTTTCCCGGCGCCACCGAATTGGCCCAGGGTCTGAGCACGGAGGCCCCGGCCCTGGCCGTGCGGCCCCCCCTCGCGCCCCACCCGCGCCTGAGTCTGTCCCTGCACGCCCTGCTGCAGAGCCGGGACCTGGTGCTGATGATCTCGGGCCAGGCCAAGCGCGGCGTGCTGGAGCGGGCCCTGGGTGAGGGCCCGGTGGAGGAGCTGCCGGTGCGCGCCATCCTGCGCCAGACCGCCGTACCCGTGTCCATCTTTTGGGCGCCCTGACCGTGTCCCTGCTGGGCCGCATCCAGGCGCTCCTCCCCGACCTTCCCCCCTCGGAGCGGCGGGTGGCGGAGCTGGTGCTGCTCCGGCCCGTGGAGGTGATTTCGGCGCCCGTCTCGCAGCTCGCCCTCTGGTCCGAGGTGAGCCAGCCCACCGTGATCCGCTTCTGCCGCCGCCTCAAGTGCGCGGGCCTGACCGGCTTCAAGCTCAAGCTTGCGGGCGACCTGGGGGCGGGCATCCCCTTTGTCCACGCCCGGATCACCCCCGGCGACGACCTGGGTCAGCTCATCGGCAAGGTCTTCGATCACGCCGTGGCAGGCCTGGCCCGGGGCCGCCAGGCCCTGCGGCCCGAGGCGCTGGCCCGGGCCGTGGAGGCCCTTGACCGGGCCAGCCGCATCGAGTGCTACGGCCTGGGCAACTCCGGTGTCACCGCGCAGGATGCGCAGATGAAGCTCTTTCGCCTGGGCACGCCCACCCTGGCCTGCACCGATTCCCAGATGCAGCGCGTGGCCGCTGTGCTGCTGCCCCGGGATGCCGTGGTGCTGGCCATCTCCAACTCGGGGCGCACCAAGTCCCTGCTCGACGTGGTGGCCCTGGCCCGGGCCTCCGGCGCCACCGTCATCGCCCTCACCCGCTCGGCCACACCCCTCGCCAAAGCCGCCGACATCCTGCTGGCCGCTGACGTGCAGGAAAATCCGGAAGTCTACGCGCCCATGGTGGCCCGCCTGGTTCACCTGGCCATCGTCGACGTCCTCACCGTGGCCCTGGCCCTCCGCAAAGGGCCCGCTGCCATCACCCGCATGGAAGCCGCCAAGGCCTGCCTCCAGGCCACCCAGGACCCAGGCTGAAGGAGCGCTTAGGAGAGGGTATGCAGCGGCCTTTGGCGGGGCTCAGACGATCTTGCAGTGAATCCAGGCATCCTCGTCGAATGCATAGACGGCACAAAGCCTGTGGTAGCCATCCGCGACCACGACTTGGCCATTCGCTTCATCGCGAACCAGAAGGAGCGGGGAAAGGGGAACCCCCTTCTCAATCTTCTTCCTGTCCCGTTCCACATGTGAATTGCTCATCCCGAGCGAGGAGAGGCGGGAGGCTCTGAAGATATCTTTGGCCTTGAACTGTGCGATGGCCGCGGATTTCAAGCGGGCCACCAGGTCGGCCACCCGCTCCTCGTGGTACAGCAGGCTGAGAAAGGACGCTGCCGCCGGGAAATTGTGATCCTCCGCATCGAGGAGCCAGGTGATATCCGGGCCCGTTTCCCTAGCCATGTTTAGCCTCCGGTGGTTCGCCGTCCTTCTTCTCGCCAAGGTCCTCTTGCACAGCTGCTTGTTTGGCTTCGATCATGTGGGGCTCGGGTTGTCCTTTGGCCGCCTGGCTGGGAACGGCCGGGGCTGCGACGGGCACCGGCAGTGCCTTGCGGGATCCGAAGGTCATCGAGTAGGCCCAGGTGAATTCGGCACCCAGCAGAAAGATCTGCGCCGAGTAGTACACCCAGAGCAGCAGCACGACCAGCGAACCGGCGGCACCGAAGCCCGACGTTACCCCGCTCCGGCCGATGTAGAGCCCGATCAAGAATTTGCCGACCGTAAAGAGCAGCGCGGTCACCACGGCGCCGATCCAGACATCCGCCCAGTCCACCTTCACCCGCGGCATGATTTTGTAGATCATGGCAAACACGGTGGTGGAGAATGCGAAGCTGAATACGACATTAATCAAACCGGCAAGCAGCCCCCAGTCGGCGAACAGCGGCCCCCACAGTTTCCCCAGAGCGGCCAGGGCGGCGCTGACCACCAGGGACACCATCAGCAAAAAGCCGATGCCCATGATCATGCCAAAGGAGAGCAACCGCGCGCGAAGCAAGCTCCAGATTCCGCCCTTGTTTCGTCTGGGGGCACGCCAGATGCGATCAAACGCATCCTGCAATTCAGCGAACACAGAAGTCGCGCCAATCAACAGCAGAATGAGGCCAACTACGGTAGCCGTGACGCTTTTAGCGGGTTTGTTCACGCTTTCGAGCAGGTCTTGCACAGCCTGGGCCCCCTGGGGTCCCATCAAACCCTGCAGCTGTCCCACGATTTCGCCACGAGCGGCTTCGACCCCAAAGACCAGCCCGGCGATCGAGATCACGATCAGCAGCAACGGCGCCACCGAGAACATCGTGTAGTAGGCCAGCGCGGCCCCCATGCTTTGGGCATAGTCGTCGACCCAGGAGGAGGCCGCAGCTTTACTTAGAATCCAGAAATGATTTAAGGTCATTAATATCCTCTATAGCATTCAGTGAAACATTATTATAAATTACTCCTGAATTTTCGGGAGAGATCTCGTGGCTCCTGGGGGCCACGGATGACGGATCTTAGCGCCATCGGTGACACTTGGGGCCTCCTGGACCAAGTACGCTGACCCGATGGGATCCAAGCCTACCGTTCCTCCGATGTCGCCTCCGGATCCCGGGGACATGCCCCCCGAATCCGAACGCGACCAGATCAGCCAGAATATTGAGGCGGTGCTGGATTTCTACACGCGTGAAGATTTAAAAATCAGCCATTCGCAACGGGTCCTCGAGCGCATCAGCCTGGTGCTTGGGAAGCCCATTTTCCTTGGTTTCATCCTGCTGTTTGTCGCGCTCTGGATACTCACCAATGCCGTGTTGGTTCGACTGGGTCTGGCCGCCTTCGACCCTGCGCCTTTTTTCGGCCTGCAGGGCCTGGTCGGCCTGGGGGCCTTGTTGACGGCCACCGTGGTGCTGACCAAGCAGAACCGGCTCGCCAAGCTGGCGGAGCAGCGGGCGCACCTGGACCTGAAGGTGACGTTGTTGACCGAGCAGAAGGCGGCCAAGCTGATCGATCTGCTGGAAGAATTGCGGCGCGATCTGCCGAACGTCAAGAATCGCCATGATCCCGAGGCGGCCGCCCTGCTGCAATCGATGAACCCGGATCTGGTGCTGGCGGCCTTGGATGAAGGTGGTGGGCCTGACGAGCGCTGGCAGCCCGGTGGAGACGTAGAAGCAGAAAGTGACCAGACCTCTCTCGAATTGAAAGACCAGGACCCACCTGGTGATCGATCCGACCTCTTTCCCATTATGATTGTTCGAATTAAAAATTGATTTAATTGGTACCTGATGATGGGCCAAGCCCAGCTTGAAAAGCAGGAAACCACAGATGTCGCAGATGACTCAGATAAGGCCTTGGAACAACAGATTCCACAGATCCACACAGAGTTATAACCGGGACCGAGTTCCCCCCTGGTGACTGTGCTTCGCTCCCAATGACCTCCGGCAAAGCCGGAGGCCGCCTGCGGCGGGCCCGGGCGTGGTGGGTCGGCGGCCATCTGTGAAAATCGGTGGAATCTGTGGTTCCAGGTTTTCATCTTGAGAAGAATCGAGCAGCGACGCGCCGATTATCGGGTGGTATTTATTTGTTGGCCAGAGGGGTCATCATGAACGAGCCCATTTGGCCGCCCTGCCGTTGACGGAGGGTGAATGCATGAAGGTATCTTCAGGGACCGCCTTTGAAGGGCCTATGCTTGGCAGAAGGCAGCCAGCATCGACCCCTGCCTGCATCCAAAGCCCCAGAATCGAGGTGATTCGACATGCGCCTTCATCCCCTCCCTCCTGTCCCGTCCGCTGCGCTGCTCCTCCTGGCAGGGCTGATCTTTGGTTCCACGGGCTGCGGCCCACGGGAAGAGCCACCCCCACCCGTGTCCGCCGCACCCTCCCCCGTAACGACGGAGCCGAAACCGGAACCGGGCCCCCCGACAGCGGCAGCGCCCGCCGTCCCTTCCCCGGCCGCGACCCTCAAGGCCGCCCCGCCCGCCGTCAAGCCTGTGCCCCCATCCGGGGCGACGGCCGCGACAGCCGCTCCCGCCGCGGTCCAGGTGCCCGTAGCCGCGGCGAAGCCAGCCGCCCCTCCCGCCCCGGCGCCTGTCCAAGCCACCAGCCCCGTCTCTGATCCGGGCGGGGAGGTGGCCGTGAAGCCCGCGAAGGGCGGCTTGATGCGCGTGGGCGCGGCGTCATGCAAGATGTGCCACAAGATCCAGTTCGCGTCCTGGTCCGAATCCGCCCACGCCAAGCGCACGCCACCCCTCGACTGCGAGAGCTGCCATGGCCCCGGAAGCGAGTACAAGGCCATGGCGACCATGAAGGATCCCGCCAAGGCCAAGGCTGCAGGCCTGGTGCAACCGGGGGCTCCCTTCTGCGCGACCTGCCATAAGCGCAACTGGAACGATGGGATGTTGAAGAAAGCCCACGCCCACAAGGCCTGACGTCGCCCGAACTGGGCTCCACGAGAAGCTAGTGCGTGGGGATCTTTTCAATCTGCGGGCGGGTGTAGGGCGTGATCACCCGAGAAACGAATTCGTAGGTCGGGGCACCCACCACGTGGAGCCTTCGGCCACCGGCCCCTCGCAGCTCCGGTGGGCCCGGAGCGAGCCCTAGAAGCCAGGCGTCCGCCTTGATCCGGATCTTTGGATAGACCGGGCTTGGATAGGTGTCCTTGAGCAATTCCAGGGTGTACTCACCCGGAGGCAAATTGCCTGCTTTGAATTGGCCCCGGTCGTTGGAGAAGGTCACCCAGGTTCGGCCCATGGGGGCTTTGAGACGAATCCGTACGCCCGAAACAGGAGCACCATTGGAGTCCCGGATTTCGGCTTTGATCCCACCCACTGAGGGAGAGATGTAGGGGGGAGCAGGAATGGGCTCGACCTCGGCTTGAACCCACAGGCAAAGCGACAAAATGGCACAGTACATGGGTCACCTGACAGGAGAGGTTAACCGGACGAGGCCCCCTGCGCCCGGGCCTTGAATGAAGGGCTGGACCGCCGTCGAATGTGAAGGAGGCCGACTTCATTTTGATGGAATATACCCAGGATCGGACTTCGTTGTTTTACATAAATCGTTTAAAATAGTCTATTTAAATTATGGCTTGAAACATGCACACAGAAATCACCACTGGGGTTCATTGACCCCAGATGTCTACGCATCGCCCTCAGTCCGAACCCACCTTCACTGCTTAAGGAGCAGACGATGACCAATCACACCGTGTTAACCCATGGATCCCTGGCGGTATTGCTGGCAGTTGGCTTCACGGCCTGCCAGCCCAAGGCCAATGATCCCGCCGTCCAGGCCCAGGTCACCGCCCAGCTGCAGGCCAAGGCGGCCGAGGACCGCGTGGCCATGCTCGAGCAGCAGGTGGCCGATATGAAGGCCGGTAAGACCGGCGCTACCGGTGACCAGGAAGCCATCAAGCAGCTGTCAGCTTCTCATTTGCGCGCCCTCGACCGCCAGTTGGCGGATGCCCGGCAGCGCGCTTCGGAACGCCGCAAGGACGCTGCCACCTTGGCCGCCACCCCCGTGGCCCAGCTTCCCAAAGTGACCACCGTGGATGTTCCCAGTGGCACCCGCATCACCGTCCGGATGGGTGCTGAACTGGCCACGGACCGGGATCAGCCTGGCGACCCCTGGTCCGGAACCCTGGCCGAAGATGTGGTTGTGGGGAACACCGTGGCTTGGGCTGCAGGCACCAACGTCAGTGGCGTCGTGGCGCAGAGCACTCCCGCGGGCCGCCTGTCCAGCGGCAAGGGTGGGTTGGGCATTCGTTTGACCACCGTGGGACGCAACGGCGTGGATGCCGGAACCTACATGGTGGTGGGCGACACCCGCGGCAAGCGCGACGCCAAGTTCATCGGCGGCACCGCAGCCCTGGGTGCGCTGGTAGGCGTTCTCACCGACAAGGACCACCAGGGTGATCACGCCCTGGGCGGCGCAGCGGCGGGCGCGCTCGCCGGAACCGCCCTCGCGGCCAGCACCGCTGACACCGTGATACGCATTCCCGCTTCCCTCCCGGTCACCTTTTCCCTGACCGCCCCCGAGCAGGTCACCGTCAAGTAACTTCAGTTCAGGCGCGGCATCAGGTTCCGGAGCTTGCGTCTTAAGGGGATGGGTCTCATGGACCCATCCCCTTTTTGATGGGGCACGGCCGCAGGCGCCGGTTTTGACTTTGCTAGCGGGAACGGGTCGGGGGTTCAGGTTGAACTCCGGGTCCAGCCGAGTCCTGCGGTGAAGCCGGAAGAGCGCCAAGCATGGAATAAGCCTTCCGTGAACAGCTCCGCGAACAAACCAGGGTGAGCATGGCCTTGAGGCCATGCAGCTCTTTCAAATTGAAGGAATGGGTACTCCATCCTGACCGATAAGAATCCCCGAATGAGGGAGTGTTATCCGTTAAAACTGTTTTAATAAAATAGATACAACAATGGAATAAATATTGCTCAAATTCCCCTAGAGGAGCCCTGATGCAAAAACCGTCGTCGCCATCATGCTCTTGCGTTCTCGACGAGCTAAACGACAGCGCTCCTCAGACTAAGCGCCGTCCCTTTCCAGGCAGTTCATTCGGTCCGGCTAAAATACAACCCGAAACCCAGTTTGTTCCCCGCGAGTGGGCCAAGGGGTGTGGTTTTGTCCTTGGTCGCTCCGCAAGGTTGACCCCACGCCGGAGGTCAAGAAAGCGCCTCAGCACCCAAGCAAACTGCTGCACCGGCAAGGGCCGGGTGTGGTGGAACTTCCTGCAATCCATCCAAGGAGAACGGCCATGAAATCTGGCATGAAGGACAAAGTGGAAGGCAAACTCCATGAAGCCAAGGGCAAGATCAAAGAGGTGGCAGGAAAGGTCAGTGGCAATCCTGATCTGGAAGCGGAAGGTACTGATGAAAAAGTGAGCGGTAAAATTCAGGAGAAAGTCGGCCAGATCAAGACTGTCCTAGGGAAATAGGCAGGTCTCACTAGGCAGCAAAGGAAGCGTCTCAAGGGGTGATTGCCCGGTGTTTGGAGGAAATTTTATGACTACTGGAATGTTTATCATTCTTATCGTGGTTTTGGTTTTGTTGTTTGGTGGTGGAGGTGGTTATTATTACAGCAGAAGACGATAGATTATTTTTATTTTAGATTAGTCACAATACCTCCGTGGATCCCCCGATGTTTGAAGAACGTCGTGCGTCGCGTTGACCGCTGATGAGGGCTGAGCCATGCAGGGAACCAGGAAGACCATCCACCTCAAGAAAGCTCATGAAGGGTCGCTGCACCGGGATTGGAATGTCCCTGCAGGCCAGCCCATTCCCGCCGCCCAGCTGGAGGAGGCCCTCCATTCCACTGATTCCGCCGAACGGAAGCGTGCACCGTTCGCCGAGAATGCCGGGCATTTCCAGCCTCCCAACAGGGACAGGTAGCTCCGTCCATGGCCCGCTTGGAGGCTGGGCCCCGGGCTTGGATGAACGGCCAAGAGTCGCCGCAACAAGAAGCGCCGAATCCGCCGTGGGCTTGGCGGGGGTGGGCAGGGCTGAACCCGAGGTAAACCAAAACCAGGTGCGTGTGGGCCCAGAAAGAAACATAGGTCCGGCGAGTGTCCGGGCAGATGGAAGTGCCGCGGGCGCTGGTGCCTGGATCTGCTTGAACAAGAAATCGGGACTGGGTACCTTCATGCGCCAAGGACGGCCAGGGCCGTTCTGTTTGGATCCCGAAAATGCGGGTTCAGACGCACCGTCGCGCTCGCAAGGTCGAGGTTGACCGGGTCCAGACACGGCGTAGATGCACCCTGTCGAAGTCGGTGCCAGCAGCCCAAGGGCCGGGCGATGCAGCCAGGGTTATCCGATGGCGCGCGCGGTCGTGGGAAAATCACCAAAGCCGAGGACACGCCTCGCGAAGCGCTCGGGTTGAACGAAGGGCTAGGTCTGTTTGGATGAATTCGCCGGGATTTTGATCATGGCGAAATACGCCATGAGGAGTGCCACCGTGAGCATGAGTGCACCTCCCAGCGCCAGGGCGTTGTTCACCGGACTCCGATTCGGGCTCTGAAGGCCCAGGACCATGAACAAAGGCCCAAAACAGGAAAAGGCAGGAAATAGAATCCGGCTTATCAACGGCATGAGGAACCTCGGCGGTTTGAAGGGTGGCGTGTCAAACATAAAAAAGGTGAGCGGACCAAGCCCTTGCGCCTCGGCCAGGGGTGAAGAGAAGGGTTCGATGCGCACGGCGCAGGCGGCTTTAAGTCAAGGTCGATTAATGATAGATGGTTGGTGGAAAAACTTTACCGGTTACGCCATGGACCCGGATCGATTTCTCCTTGAGCGTGGTCGGCGTCATTTCCTTCTTGGCCGTGCCCAGGAAGAATTCCACCGGACCCACGGTGATGTAGTAGAAATCATTATCCGCGAAGACAGAATTTCCATACTCGCTCGGACACCTGAACTGGACCTTCTCGAGGGCGAGTTTGAAGGCGGAATCGGGTGCGATCGCGAAGCCTACGGGCATCTCTGCGGAGCGGCCCGCTCTTTTGACATGATCACAATCCAGAACCACCTGTCCCACTTCGATCAGGCCCATCAATTTCACGTCCCCTAACTCTGCACGCTGTGGCATCGCCGCGAGCAACACGGAGCAAGACAATGTAGCGATAAGCAGACGTTTCATGTTTTGACCCCGCCCAGCGATGAAAGCTTAGGGCCCCACCTGCACCGGGACGCTGAGAGGAACCAAGGATGCAGGACACGAGAGGAAGGGAAAGACCAGGCAGGCGGGGCCCGAGTGGAGCGGGGTCAGGCTCCGCGTTAACAGGGCTGAGGTTTCTCGGCTGCGGCCGCAGCAGCGACGAGCTTCTCTAGCACACTCAGATCGATGTCACTGAGGCTCCGGATGTACAGGCAGCCTTTGCCAGCCTTGTGCTTACCGAGCTGGGGCAGCAGGTTTCCATGGCTGGGGGCGGCGTTCAGGCCATACAGGCTGATGGCGCCCTTCCGAGACGAGAACCCGACCAGACAGGAATCGCCCTCGCGGCCGCTCTCGTACTTGTAGTGATACCTGCCGAAGCCGACGATGCTGCTGCCCCACATCTGCGGGGGGTGCTTCGTGGCCTTTGCCATCAGGTCGGCAAGGGCTTCGCAGTCCTCGCGCCGCGCCCCCTCGCTGATGGTGTCGAAGCAGCTCGCGACGTTGGTATCGGTGGCCTTCGTTTTGTTCTCAACCATGACGACTCCTGCTGAACCGCGGGATTGACGCGCGTAACAGGGTTCAAAAGATCTGGGGGAGAGGGGTGGCGCGTCCATGGCTCGGATGCTGGGGGGAGGTTAGCCGAAAAAATTGGATGGTGGGTGGAATATGGGGAATTTAGAAGGCCCTAGATGGGGCGGATGGACGGGGCCTACCGGGCCGTTTTGAAGGTGGGCTTGGCGGGGGCATTGGCCACGGCCTGGCCCAGGTCGAAGGTGAACTGGCTCTGCTGCACCATGCCGCGCAGGTCCCAGGCGGGATCGTACTCGTCGGTGACCTGGTGGTAGCGCTTGCCATAGGCGGCGGCCTTGGCCTTCAGGG